>CAMDGP010000011.1 GCA_945897765.1 Chitinophaga pinensis | reverse complement strand
CCAATAATCTTCCAAAAGGATATCTATATGTTTCTGAAGCTTACTTCAAATACAAAACCATCAATGTTTACTTACATAAAGATGGGATTTCAAGTGCTGTTAAAAGCAAGCTAAATTTAAAATAAAACATTAACTTTCAGGTGAATAATAAATTGTTCTAACATGAAAAACCTAGCAATCCTCAGCCTTGTGGCACTTTCATTGACATCTTGTCTTAAAAACAGACTTAAAAAAGATCAATCAGCCTTGGTGAACTACAAAATTGAAACAGCATTTGATGAAATGACGAATATTTCCGACCAAGCAATTACTGGAAATATGGTTTATTATAAAAGTGGACAAATTATTGTAGCAAAACCAGGTCAAAATATCGCATTGGAAAAAGCGGACTGTAGTGTAATTATTACTATTGACACAACGAGTTCTCCAAAATCAGTAACAGTTGATTATGGTTCTTCAAATTGCACGTGCAACGACGGCAAAACAAGAAGAGGAAAAATCATTACAACTTTCACTGGTCAATACATTGCACCAGGAACTATCATTACTCACACACCAGTTGATTATTATGTGAATGACGTTAAATTCGATGGAACGAAAACAGTTCAAAACATGGGATTAAACGCAAGTAGTCAGCCTTATTTTAATGTTCAAATTGATGGTGCTGCAACTTTAACAACAGGCGAAGTGGTTAATTACACCTCCACTCGAGTGAGAACTTGGACAACTGGTTTCAACACTTTACTTAATCGTTTTGACGATGAATATGACATCACAGGAACCTCGGAAGCTTCATTTTCAACAGGAGAAGGTTATACTGGAAACACAACATCACCGATTCATGTCAAAGTAGGTTGTGGGTTTCCAGTAAGCGGAACTTTAGATATCACGCCAACAGGAAAACCAGTTCGTCAAATCAATTATGGCGATGGAACCTGTGATTATAGTTTCACGGTAACAGTTAGCGGTTATACCTTTACAATTAATTAGTTAGATAACTTTAGGTTATATCTAAAAGACTGCTTCTATGAGGTGGTCTTTTTTATTCCTTGATAATTTTTAATTGCTCGACTATCTTTTCTCCAAGGTAATTTTCATATTCAATTTTCGAAAAATAACAACCTGCACTTAATTGTTGATTGACTTCTAGAAAGGATTGATTACTTACTGATTGTTCCAAAATCAGTTGACCAAGTGCATTATAAATTCCAACTTTAAAGTCAATGATTTGATCGGCTGAAGCGCGAATGATAAACGATTCGGATTTAGAACTTGGGTTTGGATACACTGAGAATTGTTCTTGGTTAGCTTGATTTAAGAAAAAATCTCGATCAAAATCAAAAAGAAAAAAACCATTATTTCTGTCGGAAACTAGAATGCGACCACTTGGCAAAAGCGTATGAATTCCCCAGGCGCCCCACATAGAGAAATCATTCGTCAATGCATTGTCTTGGTAAGTATCATAAGCAGCAATTTCTTTTGGTGGATTGTAGCGCAAGTCATAAATTCGCAAACCATCGTTGTAATAAGCCACAAAAGCAAATTCATTGGTGCATTGAATGTTGTGAGGCGTTTTATCATAAGGATTATTTTCAGTCCCAAACAACTGTTGAATTTGAATCGAGAAATCAGGATTTAGTTTTGCTTTTTTAATTTTCAACCCAGCTGTTTCATCCGCAAAAACATAAGTTTCGTTATTTGGAGCCAACCAACCTTGATGATTGTATCCTTGTTGTTGATAGATGGTTAGATTATTTAAATAAGTTGGAGCTGAAGGATTAGTGAAATCATAAACACGAATTCCATCATAACCACAATTTAAAATCGCCAAGTTGTCCCGAACAAAAATATCGTGAACTTCTAAAACATCACTTGGACCTTCCCAAACCAATGTTGGTGAAACAGGATCTTGTAAGGAAAAAACACGTAAAGGAATTGTTGAAATTTCGGCATTATTGATTACGGGAGTTACCAAGCAAGCATATAATAATTCATTAGTAGAATCAACAAAAAGGTTGTGGATTTTTCCAAATAATTCATTTCGGTAATCGGCAACCAACTGCACAGAATCAGGTAAAAAGGACAAATCTATTACTTGCAAACTGCTCGAACCTTCGTCGCAAGAAGCATATAAGTATTTGCCGAAATTTTTAAACTCACGCGTAATAACTTGAGACGAAATGAACCTTCCAGGAACAAAATCAATGAATCGAAATTTATTTTCAGCAGTCAATTCAAAAAAATGACTTCCTTCAGTTGAACCCAAAACGCCATATTCTTTTCCATCTTGTTCAAAAGCCCAGCAACTACTGTAACGAACTTGCGAAGAATTTGTTAAAATAGTATCTGAAAACCAACGATCTAACAACTCGACATTCTTTTGATATTGACTCAAAATTGTTCCATGGAACAAAAAAACACCTATAAAAAGTAGAATTAATTTCATATTACGGATTTAAAGTTACTTGTTTTTGTGATTGATTAGAATAGGCACTATTTTTGTCTACTGTTTCATCTTTAAAATCAAGTATGCGCCTTTTCTTTTTATTCCTACTTAATTGCTTTCTTTTCAGTGCTCAAGTAACATTCAATGATTTTGTAGTGAAAGAGGCAAATAAATACCAGGGCGGAACGTATGTTTGGAAAGGATCAGGTTGTCCAATAGATATCGTTCACAAAGACCAAACTTTATTGTCAAAAAGTGCAGTTGGTACCCATTGTTCAGGTTTTACTTTCACGATTGTTTTTAATACTTTAAAAGAGCATCAACTTTTAGATGCTTTGGAATTGAATCAACTAAAAGAATTTCAAAGTCATTGGTATGGCAACTCAGAAATTGGTGCTGAAACACAATGTGTATATGCATTAACTAAATTTAAACTTGGAAAAAACGTACCATTGGAAGAAGCACAACCCGGAGACTTTGTTCAATTTTGGCGCAATAATAAAACGGGACATTCAGTGGTTTTTTTAGCTTGGGAAAAAGACAGTAAAGGAAAAATTACTGGTTTAAAATACCGCAGTTCTCAAAAACTGACTAATGGAATTGGTGATCGCATTGAGCCTGTTGGAAGTGGTGAAAAAGATATTAATCCTAAAAGGATTTATGTTGGTAGGGTTGTGAAATAATGTTGCCTTCGAGAGCCTCAGTCAACATTATTCTAAAACCTGAGTGAACATTATTCTAAAGCTTCAGTCAACATTATTCGAGAGCGATAGTAATTGTTTTTGATTTATGATAATAGGGAGTTTTTCAGCTTAAATAGTCAACTAAGAATTTGACAATCATTATTTTGATTCTTTTTTCATTTATCCTTAATGAGTAACTTCTACTGATTATCTATTAGATAGAAATACAGGCATGAAAAATTAGTTCACTTTAACTTTGATTCTTATTTTAGAATCAGCTTAAAAAACGAATAAAGTCGTTCATTAGATTTTTTTATTGAACTTTATGGATTCAAAGTTGTAAACGCATCTTTAAGAAAAATTATTTTATGAAAAATCTCTTTTTAACCTTAATTGCACTAGTTGCAGCGAATTTTTCTTTTTCTCAAAAAGAAGTTAGCGTGTTTGCAGAAATGAAAAAAGTAACAGTTTTCTTTACAGGTGCTCAAATTCAACATGAGCATAAAGTCGAATTGAAAGCTGGTAAACAAGAATTGATTTTTCAAAAACTAACTGACTTTATCGATCCAAATACGGTGCAAGTAAAAGCAATGGGTGATTTGACGATTCTCTCAGTTCGTACTAAGAAAAACTACGAAGATCAAAAAATATCTAGTGAAGAAATCAATCAATTAAACTCAAAACGAAAAGCTTTAAATTCACAAGACCAAACTTTGCGTGACGAATACACCATTCTTGAATTGGACAAAAATTTATTGATGCGCAACCGCGATTTGAAAGGTTATAACGAAGGACTAAAAGTTACTGAATTGAAAGAAGCTTACACGTTTATGCACACGAAATTGACTGAAATAACTAACAGACAATCAGTTATTCAAGAAGAGCTCGAAGACTTGCAAAAGAAAATGAATAAATTAGAACAAGAAATTATTTCACAAAGAAGTAAACCTGTGATAAATTATTCAGAAATTGTGGTGGAAGTTGATGTTGAAAAAACAACGAATGCAACTTTTGTTTTCAATTACATTTCACCTCGTGCAACTTGGAAACCATACTATGATATGCGTAGCGATGGAATCGGAAAACCAGTTCGTTTAGAGGCAAAAGCAAATGTCAGCCAAACAACTGGAATCGAATGGAAAAATGTGGATTTAGTGCTTTCTACTAATGATCCTTATCAAAATGCGCAAGAACCGACAATGAGCCCTTGGTATATTTATTACAACAATGCGCCTCAACAAAAAACACAAAGTGCACGCAATATTCCAACGGTTGATTATTCAGGAGAGAAATTGCGTGGAGAAGTTATCGATGCCTCAACTGGTGAAGCTTTACCTTTTACGAAAATTACTTTTCCGAATTTCCCAAATGTTGGAGCTGTAACAGATTTTGATGGGAAATTCGAAATAACAGTGCCAAAAGGAGCAAATTATGCGAAAGCTTCTTATGTAGGATATTCAGATGTTCAGTTGCAAATAACTGCGGCTTACTTGAAGTTTTTTATGAAACCAAATGAGTTACAATTGGAAGAAGTTATGATAACATCAAGTCGCCAGGATATTAGAAATACACCGATGAGTTCTTACGCTGGAGCAGTTAGTTCAACGGTTACCGGTGATTATGAATTAGAAGCAATGGAGATTTCTCGCGGTTCTAGAAGTAAAAATAACGGAAAGAAAAATAAAGCGCTTTTTGATGATAAAGATGGACTTCAGCAAAGTAACTGGTCGCCAACTGTTGCCACAATTGTTCAGAAAAAAGACATGCGTATGGAATATACCATTCTTTCAAAAATGTCAATACCAGCAGATGGTATGGACCACCGAGTAAGCATTGGTTCATTTGATTTGAATGCAAGTTATGAATACCATGTAATTCCTAAAATTGACCCAAGTGTTTATTTAGCTGCACAAGTTAGTGGATGGGAAAAATTGAATTTGATGAGCGGAGAATCTAACATTTACTTCGATGGCACTTTTATGGGTAAATCGTATTTAGATGTGAATTCTACAAAAGATACACTTTCATTCTCATTTGGAAAAGACAACAAAATCATTGTTGATAGAACTCGAATTAAAGAAAAATCGAAAACAAAATCCATAGGAAATTCACGCCAAAAATTTTAGGTGACTTGGGAAATTAAAGTTAAAAACAACGGTGGTGCAATGATTCCGTTAATTGTAAAAGATCAATTCCCAATTTCAAACAATGCAGACATTAAAGTGAAAAATGGTGAGTTTACTTCCGGAACTTTAGACGAAAAAACGGGAATTATCACTTGGTCATTCTTAAAAGGAATAACGGGTTCACAGTCCTTTACCTTTGATTATAACGTTGATTATCAAACTGGAATGACGCTTTATTTGGAATAAATCCTAATTAACAATTTTTAATAAAGAGAAAAAGTATTTCCAGATTTTAGTTCCCTTCCATTTCAATTTTTCTTAAAAAGAGATATCAAAAAGACGAGGAAGAAAAAAGGGGTAAGTGTAACTTTTCAGAAGTTAAATTGTTTTAGCTAAAAACCAAAATGCGACAAATTTTACTTTTAACTTTGCTTTTAAGTTTTGCAAACTCAATTAGTGCGCAAGAAAAACAAATTAATTTTCCAAATGAAAAAAACACGATTTACGCGGAGGCATTTGGTCAAGGTTTTTGTTGGTCTTTGAATTACGATCGGCTTTTAAATACTGATAAAAAAGTGTTTAATTCCTTCACAGCAGGAGTGGTTTATGTTCCAAATCAAATTCAATTTGGGGATGGTAGCTATTTTGGAGTTCCTGTTTCCTATAATTGGTTATTTGGTAAGAAAAGCCACCATTTAGAACTTGGAGTTGGAATCACTGGAATGGCTGTCAAATCAGATTTTGGTCTTTTTGGTCTATCAACAACAAATCATTTTTATACCTATTTGACTCCAAAAATTGGATATCGTTTTCAGCGTCCACAAGGAGGTTTATTTTTGAAAGTTACTGCCACTCCAATGATTGACTTAGTAAGTTTTAGTAATGAATGGAGTAACAATGGGTCATTGCGAATTAGTTCCTTGTTTAGTAATGTTCTTGGACTATATTATCCTGCTTTTCCTTGGCCCGGTTTCAGCATTGGTTATACTTTCAAATGAGCATAAAAAAAGCGCATTAGTGAATTAACGATTCTGCTATCAGCAATTAAACTTCGTAACAATCAAAAATGTATCTTTGCCCAAATTTTAAAATTTCTTTATGGCTAACACAGCAGATATCCGAAATGGTTTATGCATTCGTCACAACGACAAACTATACCAAATTATTGAATTTCAACACGTAAAACCAGGAAAAGGTCCTGCGTTCGTGCGTACCAAAATGAGAAATATCGAAACAGCAAAAGTGATTGATAACACATTTTCAGCAGGTCATAAAATTGACATCGTTCGAATTGAAAATCGCGAGTACCAATATTTATATCAAGAAGTAGATTCTTACGTTTTTATGAATAATGAATCGTTTGAACAGGTAAATATTCGTTTGAAGATGATTGATAAACCGGCATTTTTGCAAGAAGGTATGATTGTAAATATTTTATTCCACGCGGAAGAAGAAGCACCTTTAGTAGTTGATTTACCGATGTATATTATTTCTGAGGTAACATACACAGAACCGGGAGTAAAAGGCGACACTGCAACCAACTCAATGAAGCCTGCAACAATTGCAACTGGAGCAGAAGTGAAAGTCCCTTTATTCATCGACAACGGAGAAGTTATTAAAATCGACACAAGAACTGGAGTTTACGTGGAGAGAGTGAAGAATTAATCGTTGTCTTCGAGAGCCTCAGCCAACTGTTGACTGAGGTTCTCGAAGTCAACAGTTTCATTCCCAAATTTCCGTATCCAAATATCAAAAAAAATGAAAAACACAGCCCTATCCCATAAACACATCGAGCTTGGAGCGAAGATGGTACCATGTGCAGGTTATTTTATGCCTGTTCAATACGAAGGCGTAAATGCAGAACACGAAACGGTTCGCAATGCAGTTGGGGTATTTGACGTTTCCCACATGGGTGAGTTTATTTTGCGCGGTCCAAATGCTTTGGCTTTAATTCAAAAATTTGCTTCCAATGATGCAAGCGTATTATTTGATGGAAAAGCGCAATATTCGTGTATGCCAAACGGAAAAGGCGGAATTGTAGATGATTTAATTATTTACCGTGTGAGCGCTGAAGAATATTTTATCGTCGTGAATGCATCTAATATTGAAAAAGACTGGAATTGGATGACTTCTTTGAATGATTTAGGAGTTGAAATGGAAAACGTTTCAGATAATTATTCTTTGTTAGCAATTCAAGGACCAAAAGCAGCGGAAGCAATGCAATCATTGACAGATGTGAATTTATCTGAAATGGTTTATTACACATTTACGCATGGGAAATTTGCAGGAAAAGAAAACGTAATGATTTCAGCTACAGGCTACACAGGTTCTGGTGGCTTTGAAATTTACGTTAAAAATGAAGATGCAGAACACGTTTGGAATGAAGTATTTAAAGCAGGTGCAGATTTTGGAATTAAGCCAATTGGTTTGGCTGCAAGAGATACTTTACGCTTAGAAATGGGATTCTGTTTATACGGAAACGACATCGACGATACTACTTCTCCTCTTGAAGCAGGTTTAGGTTGGATTACGAAATTCACAAAAGAATTCACGGATTCAGAATTTTTGAAAAAGCAAAAAGAACTTGGTGTATCGCGCAAATTAGTAGCTTTCGAAATGATTGATAGAGGAATTCCTCGTCACGATTACCAAATTTTAGATGCTTCTGGAAATGTGATTGGAAAAGTTACGTCTGGAACAATGTCGCCAAGTATGAAAATTGGAATCGGTTTAGGTTATGTTACAAAAGAATTCAGTGCTTTAGAATCGGAGATTTTCATCGAAATTCGTGAAAAAGGAGTGAAGGCAAAAGTTACAAAACTTCCATTCTATAAAAAATAGAACTACTAAAATTAAAATTTATAATATCATTTTGTAAAACCGCAGAAAGCTTTAAATTTATAACATAATCAAACTCTTATGAAACAACTATTTACCTTTCTTTTTTGCGCTTTTGGAAGCCTTTTTTTTGCACAAAGTAATTTCACGGTTTTCAATAACGGAGGTCAACAATTTTATGTAATCCTAAATGGAATTAAACAAAATTCAGTTCCTCAAACGAATGTTTCTGTTTCTGGAGTAAAAAATGGTGGTTACTCAGTGAAATTGATTTTTGCAGATGGAAAAACTGCTGATATCGACAAAAATTTTATGATTGATTCTCCGATGGACATTACAACCAAAGTTGCTTTTAAAAAAGGTAAAGGTAAATTGCAATTGGTAAGTATGGAGCCTACGCATGGCTCGATAACATCAGGAGCAGTAATTTATCGTCCAGATAATAACGTGATTTATTCTGATGCGCCTGTGACGAACTTTCAACCGCCTGCTCCAGCACAAACAACCACAACTATTTCAACCAATCAAACTGTTCCAAATGGTCAAATGAATGTTCAATCAAACCAACCGCAAACGAACATGAATAATTCCAATCAAAATATGAATGGAAATGTAAACGCAAATGTTGGAATTAACGGAACTACGTCAACGAATGGTCAAAATGGGAGCGTTAATATGAATACAAATATTGGTTCAAATGGTATGAATATTTCAGTTAATGATCCAATATCTGGTGAGAATATAAATATGAATTTAAACGTTGGTTTCAATACAAATGGAACAACATTGACAGTTTCTGATCCACTGATGAATGGAAACATTAACATGAATGTTGATATGAATGGAATGCCAATTACGAATTCAACATCAACCTCAACCGTTACTTCAACATCTTCTCAAACGATAAATGGTCAAACTACCTTTCAATCAGGAAGCACAACAACTCAAAACAACAATGGGAACGTTACAGTAACAACTTCTGGAACTCCAAACACGAATGGAAATGTAAACACTACAAATGTGAACACAAACACAAATGGAAATGTGAGCACGAATACAACTCAAAATACAACTAATTCTGCTTCAGCTCAAAGTTCAACAAGTGGAAATTTCATCAATTGCACACTTACCCTTTTGAATGCCGAAGAATTTATTTCTGATTTGAAGTCACAAACATTTGAAGACGATCGAATAGATATTATCTACAAAGATTTAGTAAAAACTTGTTTGACAGCTGCTCAAGTTTATAAGATTTTAGAATTAATAACTTTTGAATCAAGCAAATATGAAGTTGCTCAATTCTTATACTTTAGAACCACTGATAGACAAATTTTAGACAAAGGTATGTTGCCTCTTTTCACTTTCGACAGCACCAAAATGGACTGGAGAGAGTTTGTTCGTGAAAACCAGAAATAGAATTTGTGATAACACGTGACGACAAACGAAGTCGCGAAACAGCAAAAATGATTTATAAGCAAAACCTGAAGCAAAACTTGTAAAGAATTCTTATAATATTTCCCTTTTGCTATTGCCCAAATCACCCTAAATTCTGCAACAAGGGGTATTATATATATCAAACTATGTGATTTTTAATCCAGTAGATTTCTCAATCCACTCTCAAAATCACCTCTAGCCTATCCATTACCTCATCAGTCATTTTTTCTTGTGCTTCAATACACTTTAAGTTTTCAATTAACTGTTCTTCTTTACTTGCGCCTAAAATGATTGTGCTAACGTTCGGATTCTTTAAAATCCAAGCTAAACTCATAACTGGTAAGCTTAAACCAATATCATTTGCCAATGCTGCTAACTTTTTGATGATAACTAAACGATTTTCTGTTAAGTTTTTGTCGCGCAACCATTCCAAACCTTCTATTCCCAAACGTGTACCATCAGGAAAAGCATCATTGTATTTACCACTTAAAATTCCACTTGCTAATGGTGACCAGACGGTTGTTCCTAAGCCAACTGTTTTATAAATCTGTGAAAACTCCTCTTCCACTTTGTGGCGTGTGAAAAGGTTGTATTCAGGCTGTTCAACAACAGGACCAATCAGGTGATTTTGCTTGGCAAACATGTGCGCTTCCATTATTTCTTGAGCACTCCATTCGGAGGTTCCCCAGTACAAAATCTTTCCTTGCATGATTAATTGGTGCATTGCCCAGACAGACTCTTCAATTGGTGTTTTTTTATCTGGTCTATGGCAAAGAAATAAATCTAAATATTCCAATTGAAAGCGCTCCAAAGCCTGATTGCAAGCCTCAAACAAATGTTTACGACTACATCCTACTTGTGTAGGTAATTGTCCTCCATTTCCAAAAAAGGCTTTACTACTAACAATATAACTATCGCGTGTCCAATTTGTATCTTTTAAAATTCTACCCATCACACGCTCACTTTCGCCACGGGCATAAATCTCAGCATTGTCAAAGAAATTAATGCCATTTTCGTAAGCAATTTCCATTAATCGTTGTGCTTGATTATCAGTAATTTGCTTTCCAAAAGTCAGCCATGACCCTAAAGATAATCGACTTATTTGCAAACCTGATTTTCCTAAACTATTATATTCCATAATGCTATTTTAAGTTATTGGTAATCTCTTTTTCTGATAATGTTTGATGATTCCATTCAATACGACAACCAAAATAATAATGACTGAACCAATGTAAAAATTTAAATTCAAAAGTTTATGTTCATTGAGAATAACAATCGCTAATAAAATAGTGTAAACAGGTTCCAAATTAATACTCAAGGAGGCTGTAAAAGCCCCTAAGCGTTTCACGATTTCTATCATAATCAGAAATGCAAACGAAGTACAAATAATTCCTAAAAACAACAACCAAGCTAAATCAGAAGCAGTCATTTCTAATAATTCAGGGTTCAATTTTCCTTGATAACCTAAGAATATTGAAACAAACAAAAAACCAACTATTAACTCATAAAAAGTCATTTGAGTTGAAGGTACATCCTCTGATATTTTCGCATTGAAAACAGAAAATACTGCAGCACATAAAGCTGAAAATAAACCATAATACATAGCAGTTCGTTCAGTTGCAGTGAAATCTCCAGAAATGAAATAGATACCAAAAATAACAATTGCTCCCATTGCAAATTCAAGCCAAGAGAACTTTCGCTTCATGACAATTGGTTCAAGCCAAGTAACGTGTAAGGTAGTTGTTGAAAGGCATAAGACACCTAAAGAAGCAGTTGAAAGCTGAATAGAATAATAAAATGTCAGCCAATGCAAGGCCACAAATATTCCAACAATTACTATTTTCCAAAGGTGCTTAAAATCTATTTTAAATGAGCGTTTCGTAAAAACAAAGAAAATTGTAAGAAATAGTGGTGCAATAAGGACACGATACCAAACAATAACTATGGCATCTAAGTGTATTAATTTCCCTAAAATTCCTGTAAAACCCCAAATAAAAATGATGACATGCATCAATATATGGAACTTATATTTTTGAAACAAAGCGGTTTATTTTTTCTTGCTCCACTCTTCGATAGAAGCTTTATTCATTTTAACGTAGTTTTGATCTCCGTCTTTTTCTGCTGCTGCAATTGAGAAATAAGCTGTTTCGATTGCTCCTTTGTAATCACCTGTTGCTGCTTGAATTTGTGCTTTTAAACGCGACATCCAATAAGCTTCGGGACGTAATTCAACTGCTTTTGATGACCAAACTAATGCTTGCTTCATATCTGCTTTTTCAGTGAAATAGTAATTCGCAGCTTGATGGAAATCATTTGCTATTGGTCCATCCATCGTTTTTTTGATACTTGCCATTACCTTCTCTTTTGTGTTCAATGCAAATGGTAAGTTAATTCTTGTTTTATCCCAAGAAATTTGAAGCACAGCACTACTATTTTGAATATTGTCAATATTTATCGTTAAATTTTCAACTACATCTACTGAAGTTAGAACAGGAGCAGTTGTTTTCAAAGCTACTTTCTTTTCGTCCCAAGTTTCTGGTAAACCCCAATTGGTAGTTTCTTTATAGAAAATGATTTCCCAATTGTCTTTTGTGGGTTTTACATAAATAGCATAAGAACCTGATTTTAATGTGTCTTTACCAAAAAGTAAAGCTTGGCTAGTAGTTAAATTCGTAGTTTCATTGGCCCCAAAACGCCACATTTCTCCATAAGGAACAACATCGCCAAATACAACTCGTTCTCTTTTCGCGGGACGATTGTACGTAATTGAAAGGTCAGCTAAACCAACTCGCTGTTCGATTTTTCCTGCCGGACTTGCTTTAGGAACTATGATTTGTGCATTTAAAGAAAGTGTCAATAATGCGAAAGATGCTATCAATAATTTTTTCATATTTAATTTTTTAGTTTCCAAATTTACGATTTTAACAAGGAGTATGAAAGTTTGTTTTGAAACAAATGAACGAAATAGTAAATAATAGAAGACATTGTCGACAACCTTTATAAAATTGTAAAGAATCTTTGAAATCAACGAGAGAAATAAAAAATTGATTGTTCAATTTGAATTAACAGTTACAATTTGGCTAAAATTTAAATAATTCTTTAGTTTATTTATTGTAAATCACCCTTATTTTTACAGATCAAGCTGAAAGTTAAATAAATTTCAAGATATTTAACTTAATGATTTATAGATTTTTATATTCATTATAAATATTTTACTCAATGTAATGAGTTAAATTACTCAGTATATTGAGTAAAAAAACTTAATGCATTGAGTAATTTACTAACTTTGTAATGTAAAGTTCAATTATGATACGAAGAAATCAGTTAGAAATAGTTAAATCAAGGATGAACGAGCCTCGAAAATTCATACAAGTTTTGATGGGCCCTCGTCAAGTTGGTAAAACAACAATGATGAAACAACTAACGGAAGAAGTGGAAACTGACACAATTTCAGTTTCGGCTGATGGGGTAATCAATTCAAATTGGTTATGGATTCAACAAATTTGGGAAAATGCACGCATTCAACTAAAAAAGGCGGTAAACAATGAGTTGATACTAATCATCGATGAAATTCAAAAATTGGATAATTGGAGTGAAATTGTTAAAGAACAGTGGGATTTTGACACCAAAGAAAATAACAACATCAAAGTAATCTTACTCGGATCTTCGCGATTGATGATTCAAAAAGGGCTGACTGAATCGCTTGCGGGAAGGTTTGAAGTTACGTATGTTGGACATTGGTCTTTTTCAGAAATGGAAGAAGCTTTTAGTTGGAATGTCAATCAATATATTTACTATGGAGCGTATCCTGGAGCAGCAAATTTAATTCACGAAGAAGAACGTTGGAAAAATTATATTAAAGATTCCTTAATTGAAACGAGTATTTCTAAGGATATTTTGATGTTGACTCGAGTTGATAAACCAGCTGTTTTGAAACGTTTGTTTGAATTAGGTTGTTTGTATTCTGGGCAAATATTAGCTTATACAAAACTATTAGGTGAGTTACAAGACGCAGGTAACACGACTACTTTATCTCATTATTTAACTTTGCTTTCAGATTCAGGCTTGTTAGGTGCAACCGAAAAATATGCAGGAAACGTAATTCGAAAACGTGCTTCGAAACCTAAATTTCAGGTTTTCAATAATGCTTTACTAACGGCGCAAGATGATCTTACTTATGAAAAAGTACTTTCAGATTCAAAAATTTGGGGGTGATTAGTAGAATCTGCAATTGGAGCACATCTCATAAACAACGCTATTACTAATAATTACATTGTGTATTATTGGCGAGAAAAAAATGATGAAGTTGACTTTATACTTGAGCGAAAAAACACCTTAATTGCGCTTGAAGTGAAAACTGGAAGGAGAGCTGAAAACAACGGAATGCGCGTCTTTGCTCAAACTTTTAAGCCAAAAAAAGTGTTACTAGTAGGGACAGGTGGAATTGGAATTGAAACTTTTCTAAGAATGAATCCCGGAGATTTATTTAATTGAAAAAGAAATGGTTAGAGAAACAAATTAAATCAACCTTGAACAGAATAAAATTGAGAAAGAACATTGTAAGCGATAGATTTTGAATGAAAACCTCCTTCTGTCATCTCAAGTTGCCCTAAATAAGTTGTTTCAAAAATTGTATAATCTTGATCTATTTCAATTTGTTTTAAACCTACCAATTTATCATTTATATATTTTTTGAATTCATATTAATCTTGGCAAAATGAATATGCCGAAACTGTGAAAAACAATAGTAAAATAAACAATTTCATATATCTTCTTTTAATCTAGATGTTTGGATTAACAGATTTCCACATTGAGCATCATTACCCATAACACTTCGATATATTCAGCGTAAGAAATTCAACATTCTATAAATATCTTTTGCAAAACTCCCAAAGCACAATTCCAGCGCAAACACTCACATTTAAGCTATGCTTAGTGCCAAATTGAGGGATTTCTATAACGTAATCAGATTTATTTATCACCTCTTGATTAACGCCATTTACCTCATTTCCAAAGACTAAAGCAATTTTTTTTTCTTTTAACTCCTTGATATTTTGAAGTAAAACTGTTTCTTCCGTTTGCTCGATTGCACAAATGATATACCCTTGACTTTTAAGTTCTTCACATAAACTTACACTATTTGTTTTATGTTCCCAGTCAATTGTTTCCGTAGCGCCAAGCGCAGTTTTGTGAATATCTTTATGTGGTGGGCATGCCGTAATTCCACACAAATAAATTTTCTCAATGTTAAAAGCATCGGCAGTTCTAAAAAAAGACCCAATGTTATTCAAGGAACGAATATCATCTAATATTACAACAATTGGATGCTTTTTTTGCTGTTTAAATTCCGTTTCAGAAACGCGATCTAATTCCCAAAGCTTGAGTTTTTTATTCATATTAATGAATAGGATTTAAATTGACCAACTAGAGTAGCTAATTGTTTTCAAAGGATTAAAATAAGTTTTGTTTGTCTTTTTTTACGATTTGATTCTAATAAAAAATGAAAAAAAACTAATCCACGTAACTCAATTTCAACATATTAGAACTTCCTAGATCCTCTAATGGTATCGAAGCGAGATTAATCACTAAATCTCCCTGACTTAAGTATCCGTCAGATTTCATAATATACTTAATGTCTGCAATTGTGTGGTCAGTACTAATTAATTTGTTGTAATAAAAAGCTCTAACTCCCCAAACAAGGCTTAATTGTGTTAATATTTTCTTGTTACTTGTGAAAACAAAAATATCTGTATTCGGACGCTGTGAAGCAATCTTATAAGCAGTATAACCTGAAAAAGACATCGTAATAATAGCTTTCGCTTCTACACGTTGCGACAAACGACAAGCGTTAAAACAAATTGAATCTGAAATAAAACGGTTTTGATCTCGCTCAGGAATTTCTTCTTTATTGTAAATGCCGTGATGTGTTTCCATTTCTTTGATGATATTCGCCATTGTTCGGATAACTTCTATTGGATATTTACCAACTGAAGTTTCTCCTGAAAGCATAACGGCATCTGCGCCATCTAAAACGGCATTTGCAACGTCATTTACCTCAGCACGAGACGGCGACATGCTGTTGATCATCGATTCCATCATTTGAGTAGCAACAATCACTGGCTTTGCATGGTGAATACATTTTGTAATCAACATTTTTTGTATCAAAGGAACATTTTGAAACGGAATTTCGACACCTAAATCACCACGAGCAACCATCAATGCATCACTTTCTTTAATGATGTCGTCAATATTTTCAAGAGCTTCAGGTTTTTCGATTTTCGCAATCACTTTCGCATGGTGCTGGTGATTTGCAATAATGTGTTTCAATTCGATAATATCTCTTGCTGAACGAACAAACGAAAGTCCAATCCAGTCAACGTTTTGCTGTAATGCAAATTCCAAATCTAAACGGTCTTTTTCAGTCAAAGATGGCATTGAAATATTGGTATTTGGGAAATTCACCCCTTTTTTAGAAGCCAAAATTCCACCTTGAACAATGCGACAATTAATTGTAGAATGACCATCTGTTTCAATCACTTCAAGAACAATCTTACCATCATCTAATAAAATGCGTTCGCCTGTGGAAACGTCTTTTGGAAGTTGCGTGTAGTTGATAGAGAAACGTTCTGTATTTCCAACAACTTTATCGACGATAATTTTTATTTCATTTCCAACTTCTAATAGAACACCATTGTTTTCCATTTCATTGGTGCGAATTTTTGGACCTTGTAAATCGGCAAGAATTGCGACATTTAATCCAAGTTCATCATTTAATTCATGAATAATTTCAACTGCTTTTGCGTGATCGTCATAAGATCCATGAGAAAAATTTAAACGACAAACATTCAAACCTGATAAGATCATTTCTTTTAATACTTCTTTGCTCATAGTTGCAGGACCTATCGTTGCAACAATTTTTGTTTTTTTCATCTTTCTATTTTCTTAATTTTTTATTGTTAACTTGTTGGAAATCATTCCATCAAGTAGTCAGTAAATTCAAACTCTTCGTTTTCTAAAGGAAAAACAGCAACGACGCCATTTATTTTTCTCATTTCAGAAAGTAACGTTTCGCCCTCAAATGAGTTATTATCCTGAATGCATAAAAAATAGTCAACATATTGTTTTTCACTGACCATAAATTTATTTTCCTGTTTATTGCGAATGAGATAGTATTTAGTTAAATTTTCTTCATCAAAGAAGTAATAAAGAAAAAATGACTTGATTTCTTTGGTTTTTTTGTCCTCTAATTCAAGCTTTTCGCTTTGTTTTTCTAATTGAATGGAAAGTTTTAGATTCAGTTCCCAAGCCAAGCGATAATCGATGTATGCTGAAGAAATGCCAAAAACCTCAATATCGGTATCGTATTCAAAGATTAGTTGGTGTTTTTTAGTTTTTGTCATTCTGTCGACAAATTTAATGATTATAAATTTGGATTGTAATATTGTTTGTTATCGTAGCAATAATAATGTTCAAAAAACTTTGTTTCTTATTATTTAATAATGGTTTTGGTTAATGAATTTAGTTAATTTTGTAATTTAAATTTTTTTTTTGATTTATTCAATGTCATATCTTAACCGGTCATATTTACTTTTTATTTTGTGTTTTCACTTTCAATTGTGGGCGCAACCTTCCAAAATAATCAACAACTCTGACAGTTATAATATTATGTTCGGTGCATCTTGGGTTATACTAGATGATGATGGAATAGGAACAAATCCTTTCAATTTCGGACAATACCATTCTTTACTGTATCCCACGCGTGCCTTTTTTGATAAGTATATATATCAAGGATGGAGCGTTGAAGGAGCAGGAGCTTTTTCAAAATACAATCCTGAAAAATTAGTAAATGATTCTTTAAATATTACTGGTAGCCTATTTTCATTTGATGCAAATATTAAATACAGTGCCTACAAATTGTTAGGAAGTGGACTAATTGACCCATACATTGGATTTGGGGCTGGTGCAACTGTTCGTTCACTAGACTCCAGAAACACTGCTAAATCTTTTTCACCTACTCTAAATGTTACTTTAGGTGTTAATTTATGGGTTTCAAATAATTTTGGTTTTCAGTTGCAGTCAGCGGCTAAATTTGGACTGACAGATTTCTTCAAAACATCAGATTATTTCCAACATACTGCCGGTATCGTTATCCGAATTCAAAAAGCAGATGGTTCCAAAAGTGACTTTGGTAAATCCAAGTACAGCGTTAAAAAGAAACACGGAAAAATCAAAATTAAGGGTGGCGGTAAAAAATCGAAAGAATCCTAAGAATTCTGAATTCTAAATCGCTTAATTGTTTTTTGCTCTGTTGTTTGAATCCCAAAAAAGTATTCACCATCTGGTATTGAATTCGTGTCAAATCGAACAATATGTCCACCTTTCGTAAAAACTTCATTGCGAATTTCAATAACTTTTTCTTCTTGTTTCCAAACACAAAAAGCAACATTCATATCGCTTGGAGTAATGAAATAAAATTCCACTTCATCTTTCACTGGATTTTTATCCAAACTATAAAGTGTACAATACGCAGCTTGGTTTACTCCACCTCTGCTCATGCGACGCAACATTAATTTGTAAAGCACGAATGCTCCTAAAATTCCTAATGTCACAACCAATACGTCAACTATTTTTTCTACCATTATAAAGAAATTATACCTTCTATTTTTACTGCTTTTTCATAAATTTCAATCACTGATTCGCCCGACAACATTACTTCTTTAACACTAACACTTACATATTTTCCTTTACTTGAACTGTGGTAAGAAATAGTTGCATTTTCATCAAACAAGGCAGAAACTAATGCCATTTTCTCATTATCATTTGGAACAATGAATTTGAACAAATAAACACTCGGCCATTCCAAAGCATCTAATTGAGCTCTTAAATTCTCAAAATCTTTCACCTTACAAAGTTAGCCAACCAATCCATGTATTGACAAGATAATTGTACTTTTGTTTGAATGAAATCCTATTCTGTCGTTTTGTTTGTTCCGTTAATCCTATTGATCTCAATAGGAATTGCTGTTGAGAATTTCACAACGAAACCCAAAAGGAGACAAGCATTAGAAGTGAAAAAGCCTGAAATAGTGTATGATTGTAATTATTTCAGTGCGCATCGCTTCCATGATTCCTTAAACAATCACTTGGAGGAATATCACTCCATTTCAGAAAAACAAGGAATTCAACCTGTGGAAGATGAAATCGCGTTTAAGTCGTTTATTGCTGCTGAGAAATTGGTAAAAGTTAAAACCTCGGATTATTATTACTTGGATAGTTTTAATTACTCCTTTCCAGTTCTTACTCCTGAAGCAAAAGATTTTTTAGATACCGTTGGCGCTCGTTTCAATGAAATGATTAATAAAACAGAATTGAAAGGAACAAAGTTGATTGTAACTTCCTTAACACGAACAACAGCAACCGTAAAAAGACTCGTTCGCGTTAATCGAAATGCTTCTCTGCGAAGTCCACACTTGAATGGAAATAGTTTTGATTTATCATTCGATCATTTTTTATTTCGAGGTAAAAACGCACCATGTTCTTTATTCTTATTACAAGAAACAATTTCAAAAGTGTTGTACGATTTACGAAAAGAAAAAAGATGTTGGGTTACATTTGAACGTCGACAACAATGTTTACATGTCGTCGCAAGAAAATCTGACCATTCGTCAAAAAGAGGAAGTTTAAAAGATTTCAATTCCCTATTTTTGCCGCAATGAAATTTCTGATTTTTTCGCTATTTTTTTTTTCAAGCCTTCAATTTCTTGCTCA
>CAMDGP010000010.1 GCA_945897765.1 Chitinophaga pinensis | reverse complement strand
CAACATTTGATGGTTTAACAGCAGGTGTTTACGTAGCACAAGTGGTGACAGCAGACCACACACAGACAATCAAATTCATTGTACAATAAAAATCTTCATAGTTGGTTTAGTTTAACTAAAAAAAGCGCCTTGAATCAGGCGCTTTTTTTGTTATGCTAAATGAATTTTTTTTACTTCAGAGTTCTAGGTATTTCAAGAATTCATTTCTTTTATCCTCTTGGGCAAATTGACCTGTGAAATGAGACGTGACAGTGCTGCTGTTTATGTCTTTAACGCCTCTGGAAGAAACGCAAAGGTGCGTAGCGTCAATTACTACGGCTACATCATCAGTTTCCAATGCTTTTTTCATGGCCTCGCTAATTTGCATGGTCATTCTCTCCTGCACTTGTGGACGTTTAGCAAAATGCTGCACAATTCGGTTAATTTTTGATAGACCGATAACTTTACCAGAAGATATGTAGGCTATGTGTGCTTTGCCAATTATCGGCACAAAATGATGCTCACAATTTGAATAAAAAACAATATTCTTTTCAACCAGCATTTGGTTATACTGATATTTATTTTCAAAAAGTTTGATATCTGGAAAGTTTGCAGGATTTAGCCCACTGAAAATTTCTTTCACATACATTTTGGCAACTCGGTTCGGAGTACCACTCAAACTATCGTCATTTCTGTCTAAGCCCAATATGTCCATTATCTGAGCGAAGTGCTCAGCTATTTTCTTGATTTTTTGGTCATCGTTCAGGTTGAAGGCATCAGGACGCAGTGGTGTATCTATGGAAGTACTCACGTGCTCGTCGCCTAACTCGTCAATCAATATGTCTAGGTAAGCTGAGTCCTCGTGTCTTTGTATTTCTTTCATCTCTTATTTCAAAATTAAACAAAAAATAATTGAATTAGTTTTTGTCCGCTCAAAACTTTCATAATGTCAGAGATAGGTTTTGTGTTTTATTACACTAATTTGACAAGGTATCATACCAGTGAACGATGCTATCCTGTTACTTTTTATGTTCAACATCGTTAAGCGAGCGCACAATTAAACTCAATATCTATGAAGTACTTACCCAGGTCTTATAATTTTGATAGACTTACGACGCCGGTCGCAGTACAATTTTACGACAATGCGAAATTTAATGGATTACCTTTAGAATCCAAAAATACTTTTGTGTTAAAATTAACTAAGTATTTAACTTAATTTTAACACATAAAAATTTAGAATTTAAATTACACTTATCAACGTGATAAAAATAGTATCTTTCTTATCCTTACTTTTATTATCGTCTTGCTCCGAAGGACCAGAGGAGGAGAGAAAACAGGTCAATAAAAGAGCTGAGCCAATTGTTGTTGGTTTGAAAGGCCTTGAGATGGAAGCTGATTTTTACGAGAGAACAACTTTCTTGGACGGTAACAAAATCAAGCAAGCACAATTATCATCTGAATGGAAAGAAGCATGTGAAAACAAAGAGCCAGTTTGGTGTTTTGTGAATCCTAAGACAAAAAAAGGAATTCTATATAACTATTATGCATTTGCTGACAGTCGAGGGATTGCACCAAAAGATAAAATGTTGAATCGACAAGAGATTGAAATAATAAAAAACCAATTGGCATCAAATCCAAAATTGATTAAATTTAATTGGGTTGAAGAATCAAGTATTGAGCGGTCTTTTATTGGGAATAATTACGATTTGAAATTTGTTAATTTTTGGTTTAAAGAAGATTCAAATTCAATTGATAAAGTCTCCGTAGCGTATATAGATAAAACTACGAATAAACTAACCGTTGAATCAGTAAGCCCACATAATGGCTACCGAATTTGGCTTAAAAAATAAGACATCATGAACGCAAGACTAGTTATTTATTTTTTGTTTGTTGTTATCACTTCATTTTCACAAGTTGTGCATATCCCAATTGGAAAGAAATCAATGGGAAACGGAGAGGTAACGATGGAGTTGGTTAATCGCTACCAACATTATAACGCTGGGACTACGGATATAAATGATTCTTTTGATTCAGCAATCAATTCTCCTAAATCTGTAAATTATTCAATCGATGGCAATAAATTTTACGTTCAATCACTGGAGGGTTATACTACGGCTGTTTATGATGCGAAAACAAAAAAGAAAATCAACATCATCAAGCATGTTTTTAATCAGGAAAATCAAAACTTATTTAAGAACAATGAAACCACAGCCTTTGATTATGAGTTTTTGGTGAAACGGGATAATTACAATTTTTTCAGTGGCAAACCCGTTGAAAGTTGTTTCTCACACAACGGAAAGTATCTTTGGGTTACGTATTACCGGCGCGATTATGACTCAAATGCCTCGTGTCCATCTGCTGTAGCAATTATTGATACAGAAAAAGATGAGATTGTGCGTGTCATGCCAACCGGTCCGCTTCCCAAGATGATTGCTTGTTCTCCTGATAATAAATTTATTGCCGTTACACATTGGGGAGATAATACCATAGGAATCATCAATATCGAATCAGATGACCCAATGAATTTCAACTACCAAAAGCATTGTATTGTGGATTACCAAATGAAGATGGATTTCGGTGGAAAACATGTAGATCGAGATAGTGATTGTGGTTATTGTTTACGAGGAACGGTCTTTACTCCAGATGGCAGTTTTCTTTTAGTCGGCAAAATGGGCGGGGCAGGAGGTATAGCTGTTTTTGATGCAAAGACATTTGAGCTTTTAGGAACGATAAAGGGAATGGAATCTAATGTCCGTCACCTCGTCATCAATGGAGAAAATCTTTACTTAAGTGCAAATTCTCCGGGGAAGATTCAAAAATGTAATTGGCGGTCATTTGTAAAAACGAGAATTCAACATAAAGAAAAAGAAGTTCAGTTCAACGATTTTGAATCGGTTTTTGTAGGTTCGGGAGCACGAACCATTGTAACTACCTCGAGCGGAAAGTATGTTTTCGCAGCAGTTAATAACGGGTCTAAAATAGTGGCGGTGAGAACTTCTGATATGAATATTGTGGCTGAAATCCCAGCTGATTCCTATCCCGTAGGTATGGATATTTCTAGCGATGATAGTGAATTGATTGTTACTGCTCAAGGAAAGAGCAACGGGGGTGGTAACTCAGTAATGGTCTTTAGTTTGAAGTTTAAATAACCAAATACCCTTACCAAATTTCGTTTTTCAATCATCTTTATGATCTCCAATGGATTGGCTCCAATTGTCAAATTATATGTCAATAAGAATGGAGAGTTTATGTCTGGCATGATTTATTCCATCAAACAGGTAGGAGAAGGAGGGCCAATTATTGACACGGAAAACAGTGTGGTAAAGGAAATAATAAACCTTACTGCATCAGGTGTGCCCGAATCGGAAATCCTCATAAATCCGAATGGATAGTTGTCGAAAAAGAAATTCAGCGCCTTGAATTTGCCATTCTTTTTCATCAAGGAAAAAGAATGGCAAAAGAAAATATTAACTCAATTTGGGTTTTTCATTAGGATTAGAATGTTAACTATTGGTGCTAAGAAAGCGCACACTCAAAGTATTTTTTTTACCTGTTGTTGAACAAGGAAGGAAATGCGCTTCGTAGTTTTTCACTGAGTTTTTTGGAATCTTCGATGTCGCTGAAGAAGCTTGACAGTGTTTGCAGAAATTCGTTCGACAGGCTTTTACCCAAGTGAGTTTTGGAAGGTTCAAAAACAAAAGATTGATGGGTAATTTCCATTTTGTAAAATAATACGTAGAGCATCAATTCCATCATCTTGGGATTTTTTGAAAGCTTGAATCGTTCTTCGCTATCTGCTTCACGAAAAAAGGAGCATTGAACATAGTCATAAGTTTCCTCATAGCCGTCAATAATACAATTGAGTTCTTTCTTGCGTGTTTTAATCAGCATGGCAAAGACATTTTTGTATTCGTGGTAAGTGAGGTATATATCTGTGCAGACTTCAACGTCATACTGTAAAAAAATCTCATTGAATACATGGTGCAAGGTGCCGACTTTTACTGCATTAAGGGGAAGCTTTCTCATTGACCCCATGAAAGAGGGTTTTAAGTCGTAGGAGGAAAGCACAAAACACTTCGGATATACTTCTTCGGTGAAATTATCTAGCATATTATCCAAGGATTGATCCGTAGGTAACTGTTCGTTACTCGCCTTTCCATGTCCTATGCGCATCATGTGGCCTCCAAATCGGGAAAATAAATACTTCATGGCATTTCTTTTTAAAAATTAAACATTTCAATCTTCACGGTAGGTATCCGTAATTCTGCTCGTTAACAGTGAAATAATAGGTTTCTTCTCTCTGGTGGTGAAACAAGTAGATGTCGTAGTTACCTTCCTCGTTCTCCACAACAGCCATAGTTTTAACCTCAGTTGCTGTCTCCCAACTATGGAAGAATGGCACTGGGCTCTTGGAGTTGAATATCATCGTGTCCAAGATGTAGTTGTTGCTGGTTAGAACGACGGTAATCATTGATCGTATATGCCTTCTTGAAAAGTCTTTTAGAACACGCGTGTGCTCGTTAACCTTCTTGAAGTCTTTCTTGTGTGCTATCCATTGTGCATCAGCAACAAATGGAGCGGTCATCATAGCGACCGTTAAAATAATCGATTTATACATTTTTTTAGCTTTAAATTAACAATAGGGAAATTGAGCTGCTGCTGCTGAAAAATCCTACTCCACATTGTATCCATAGTCTTGATCATTCAATGTGAAATAATAGGTTTCTTCTCTCTGGTGGTGAAACAAGTAGATGTCGTAGTTACCCTTATCGTTCTCCACAACAGCCATAGTTTTAACCTCAGTTGATGTCTCCCAACTATGGAAGAATGGCACTGGGCTCTTGGAGTTGAATATCATCGTGTCCAAGATGTAGTTGTTGTTGGTTAGAACGATGGTAACCATTGTTCGTATTATTCTTCTTGGATGATTCTTTAGAACACGCGTGTGCTCGTTGACCTTCTTGAAGTTCTTTTTGTTTGCTTTCCATTGTGCATCTGCGTTGCCAATTACCAAGAATAGGAAAATGGCGGTAATGATTTTTTTCATGGTATAAAGTTTTAAATGAAACATTCACCATCAGAATTCTTGAAAAAGGGGATTGCGCAATTGTTTTTAGGTGCGAACCTCTCATCGTTGGTCCACCGTGCCCTGCTGAGGATCGGTTGGCATTCCGTTTTTCGGAAACTCTGAATGATTTGTTACTGTAACGCAGCTTGTCAAAAAAAGTAACAGGTAGAGAAAGAAAAATTCTCGGAAAGAATCACATCTAGGATTGCATTTTCAAGCGAAAACAGACGTATTCAGCTGTTTATTAAGCCAAAAAATCTTATATTTAACCCATGAGTGAAATCCGAGAACTTATTGAGGCCTTGGTGGCGTTTCGGGATGCGAGAGATTGGCAGCAATTTCATGATTCCAAAAACTTGGCAGTGGCGCTTTCTATTGAGGCAGCCGAACTAAACGAAGTTTTTCTCTGGAAAGATGTGAAAGCTTCCGAGGAAGTAGATAAGGCAAAAATCAAAGAAGAACTTGCCGATGTGTTTGCCTATGCCCTTTTGCTAGCTGAAAAAAACGGTCTCGATGTAAAAGAAATTATACTGGAAAAGATTGCTAAGAACAACGAAAAATACCCTGTGGACAAATCCAAAGGCAGCGCTAAGAAATATGATGAGTTATGATCGAGGATTTTATTCGTTCGGTACAAATCAATAAATACTCCTTCAGCAAAGCTGGATCAGCGGAATATGTTCTAAATACCTATATGAACAATTCGTGGCCTATTGTCTATATTATAAAAGATGACACAATTGGAGAAGCCTATATCGGTGAATCTACCAATGCCATTAACCGAATGAAAAATCATTTAAGCAATGAAGAAAGAAATAAATTAGGCGATTTGTTGATCATCAGTTGTGACAAATTCAATAAATCGGCAGTGTTGGATATCGAATCCAATTTGATTCAGTACATGTCGTCCGATGGAAGGTATAAATTGCAAAATGGAAACGCTGGACTCATCGATCATAACTATTACCAACGCGAACAATATCAAAGCTTGTTTGACAATTTATGGGAACATTTATTAGTTGAAAAGTATGCGAAGAATCCATTGTCTAGAATTGATAATTCAGATTTATTCAAGTATTCGCCTTATAAAGCATTAACCAATGACCAACACGATTCTGTGTTGGAAATTTTGGGTTTACTCACAAAGAAAGAAGAGAACACCATTTTTGTGGAAGGTGGCGCCGGAACAGGTAAAACGATTTTGGCCATTTACATGATGAAGTTGTTAAAAACGGATATCATGGATCATCATTTAGATGGAGAAGATGAAACGTATTCTTCAGAATTAACATTGATTTCTCAACTAAAAGCCAAATTTCCGAACCCGAGAGTTGCATTGGTTGTTCCAATGACTTCCTTACGTAAAACATTGAAAAAAGTATTTGCTAATGTGAAAGGATTAAAAGCAACAATGGTGATAGGACCTTCTGAAGTTTCAAAAAATGAATACGATGTATTGATTGTAGATGAGGCTCACCGCTTACGGAAACGAAAAAACATTACCAACTTTAAAAGTTTTGACGACGCTAATAAATTATTGGGATTTGACATCCACGAAGGAACAGAACTGGATTGGATTTTAAAACAATCGAAGAATCAAATCTTCTTTTACGATGAAGGGCAATCGATTAAGCCATCTGATATTGACCAATCCAAGTTTGCCAAACAAAAGTGGAGTGCATCTTTACTGAAATTGGTTTCGCAACACCGTGTAAAAGGAGGAATGGATTATATCAATTACATCGATAAGCTTTTGCATTGCCGATTGGAAAAAGGAGACAAGAAATTCGAAAGTGTGCACTATGAGTTTGTTCTCTACGATTCATTGACAGATCTCTATGCCGATTTAAAGAAGAAGGAAGATGAATTTGGCTTGTGCCGTTTACTTTCCGGCTATTCTTGGGAATGGAAATCTGCGAAAAACGATGTCCCTGACATTACCATCGAAGGCTTGAATTTAAAATGGAATACCACAAACGAAGATTGGATCAATTCTCCAAATGCTTTTAATGAAGTAGGATGTATTCATACAACACAAGGTTACGATTTGAATTACACAGGAATTATCTTCGGAAAAGAAATTACCTTTAACCCAGAAACAAAACAAATTGAAATTAATGCATCTCAGTATTTTGACAAGAAAGGAAAACAAGGCATTGAAAATCCTGCAACTTTGAAAGCATATATCTTGAATATCTACAAAACAATGATGCTGCGCGGAATACGAGGGACGTATGTTTATTTTTGTGATGAAGGGCTGAGGGGGTACATGAGAGGATTAATCACAAATCACTAAGGTAAACACATAAATAGTTTACGAGCATCTCTATCTAAATTTGCTGTGAATAACTTTTCAAATTTAGAAAACTTTTCTTTATAATAAAAAATGCTTAATAGATAACTTTGATATATGGTGCATTTAAAATTCTCAGGTCACGAAACTTTTCATTGCAGGCATTTTTGGCTGAAAAAAGGAGTTGATTTCATCAATCAAGGTTTAGATTTTAAGGAGCCTGAAGTTGTCGTTAATCTTGGGGTTGGTAAAAACATGGTTAGTTCCATTCAATTTTGGCTGAATGCTTTCGACATTGCGGAGAATGGTGAGTTATCAGAGTTAGGTAAGAATATTTTTTCCGAAGATGGATTTGATAAGTACCTTGAGAATAATGGAACCCTCTGGTTGTTGCATTTTTTCCTACTTAAAAAGGATTATGCCTCACTTTATAAATTGACATTTTTAGACTTTAGAAAAACAAGGATTTCTGCAGAATTTAACGAAGAACAAATTGTAGACTTTATTACAAAATTAACTGTTCGAAATGGGATGAAAATAAGTCCCAAATCAATTGAAAACGATGTAAAGGTTTTAATACGTAATTATGTTCCATTGTACAAAATTGGATCAAAAAGCTTGGAAGATGACTTTTCATCTCTTCTCATCAATTTAGATTTGATCACCAAAGTAAATGACTCCTTTATCAACGGGTCTCAAGAATTTCGCTTTCTTTATGATTCTAAAACGAATCTGCCAGCACATATTTTATTATTTGCCATTATGGACTCATTTGAAGGTCAAATGTCTATTTCGGTAAGTGATTTGCAAACTGAGGTTTCGGATGTTTTTTTATGCAATCGAGAAGGAACAGAAATAAAATTAAACGAACTTCAAGATTTAGGTCATCTCGTTTATAAGGATGATGCAGGTAGAAAAGAAATCCAAATTAAAAAACAGATAAATAAGTGGACGATTTTAAAAGATTACTATGAAAAAGACATTTAAAATCTCCACAAATATTGAGCGTGATTCGTTAATTGATATCGATTACATTGTTACCAAAAACACGAATGATGTTTTTGATAAAATCATGTTTAGCCAAAGTAAAGGTCAAAACTCATTTACCATTATTGGTTCTTATGGAACTGGTAAATCTTCTTTTCTTTGGGCGATTGAAAAGCATCTTTCAGGTTCACCAAAATTCAATGTTGAATCAAGCGAATTAAATACAGAAATTGAAACTTACCAGTTCATAAGAATTGTTGGTGAAAACAGCTCGTTTAAAAAAACGCTATGTGATGCATTTGGATTTCCTAAATTGGCTAATTCTTCCAATAAAACTGTACTTAAGGAACTGGATCAATTAATCAACGAAATCCAAGAAAATAAAACTGCTTTGGTAATTCTTGTTGATGAATTCGGGAAACAACTTGAATACATTGCGAAGAATGATTCAGATGAAATGTATTTCATTCAAGAACTTTGTGAATATTTGAATGATCCATTAAAGAATGTTTTATTCATTACAACTTTACATCAAAACATTGGTGCCTATTCAAAAGGATTATCCAAAGCACAGCGTTCAGAGTGGGATAAAGTTCGTGGACGCTTATTAGAAATCACGTTCGATGAACCGATTGAACAGCTTTTATATTTTGCTTCTAAAAGATTAGCAGAATACAAACCAAAGAATGGTAAAATATTCGAAAAACTTATTGGACAAATTAAAAAGTCGAATCTACTCGGTAAAATTGGAGGCACAGATCTTACATTTTTCGAGGATCTATTTCCTCTTGACCCACTTTCCGCTGACATTCTAACTAAAACATTACAAAGATACGGGCAAAACGAACGTTCACTTTTCACTTTTTTAGAGTCAGAATTCATTGATCGTGTTATCAACGAAAATAGAATTTTCAACGTCGCGGATTGTTTTGATTATTTGATTTCTAACTTGAATTCAGAAATTGAAGACTCTGAAAAAAACCCATTTAAACCTCAATGGAAAGCTGCAACAATTGCTCTTGAACGAGCAGAATTCGCCATTGACACAAATTACCTTGCTGCAGCAAAAATCATTAAACTCATTTGTCTAGTTAACATATTTTCAAATTCAAATGGTAAGTTGGATGAGAAAGTAATATCTAACTATTCAAAACTTGCTTTAGGTATTCGAAATCCAGAGGAGATCATTGAATTATTGAAGAACAAAAACATCATCAAATATTCTCATGCTAGAAATAAATTCAATTTCTTGGATGGTACTGATGTAGATATTGAACAAGAATTAGTTCAAGCCATACAATTCATCGATTCAGATTTGAATATTGTTAATCGATTAAAAGAATACGTTCAGTTTGACTTTGTTCCTGCCAAAAGAATTCAATATCAAAAAGGGACACCTCGATTTTTTGAGTTTCGACTCATAGAAGAATTGTCAATTGAAGAACCAAAAAATGAAATTGACGGATTTATCAATGTGCTTATTAATCCAAACATTACGGATAGTGAATTGCTGAATTATTCCCAGGAAGTTGAAGGCGCTCAACTTTTTGCGTCGTTTAAAAAAATCTCAGAGATAAAAAGTTCACTATTTGAAATTGACAAAATAAACTATGTTATCAGCAAATACCCAGATGACAAAGTTGCCTTGAGAGTTCTAAATGAAGAAAAGTCATTCTTTCAAAATCAAATTGAATTATTTCTTAAAAAAGACCTTTTCAGATCAGAGGGAGGTACATTTTGGTGTTTTAAAGGACAAGATATAGCGATTCATTCAGAGGATGTGTTTAATAAAACATTGAGTGAAATATGCGAGAAAGTTTATGTTAAAGCGCCTACTTTTCAAAATGAAATGGCTAACAAGGAAATGTTATCCACGCCAATTCTAACCGCAAGAAAACAATTAATTAAAGCAATTATTGATTTTGGCGAAATAAAGGATTTAGGTTTTTCAACTAATAATTTCCCGCCTGAAAAAACAATTTACCTTTCTCTCTTAAAAAGAACTGGAATTCACACTCAATCCAAAGGAGATTTATATAAATTTCAAGCTCCAACAGACGCTTCATTTCAGGAGTTATGGAATGTTTCTGAAGGCTTTTTAAATGGATGTAAGGAATCAAGAAAAGCAATTTCATTGTTTTATGATTTATTGAAAGGAAGTGAATTCAAATTAAAACAAGGCTTTCTTGATTTTTGGATACCCATATATCTGATTATAAAAAAAGAAGATTATTCACTGTACTCTTCAGATGGTGAATACATACCGCACCTTACTGCAGACATTATGGATTTAATTCATAAAAGTCCAAGTCGCTTCCTCATTAAAAGTCTGGTGACGGAAGGTGTTAATTTAGAATATTTTCATTCTTACAAAGAACTTGTTGGTTACAACGAAAGTAATATCAAAGGTTTAGAAAGTAGCTACATAACTATCTACAGTAATTTCCTGCGTTTTTATCGAGGACTAGAGGATTATGCAAAGAATACAAGGCAATTATCTCCAGAAGCAATCGGTGTTAGAGATGCTATTGCGAAAGCAAAGGATCCGGAAGCAGCGTTATTTGAATTGATACCACGTTCGCTAGGTTTTACAAGTTTATCAAGCCTATCAAAAAATAACATTGCATTTTTAGACGCCTTAAAATTATCCATTAAGGAAATTCGCACTGCCTATTCTAATTTAGTGGACACTATTGAATCAAATGTGTTAAAATCCATTGGAATCACAAGTGCTTCATTTGATGATACAAAATCGTCAATCATAAACAAATACCAATCAATCAATATCAACTTGATATCTAACGATCGAGTAAAAATATTTTTAAATCGCGTGATGTCTCCTCTGGATGTGAAACATGCGTATTGGGAATCCCTTGCAGATGCTGTTTTAGGTAAAAGATTGGATAAGATTCAAGATAACGAATTACCGTATTTGATCGAACAATTAATTAGTAATTTTAATGTTTTAACAGACTTTATTGATTTGCATCACAATTCAGGATCAAGCAAGGAAGAAATAATTCAATTAAATTTCTTAAGTTCGAATGGTCAAACTAATTTCAAAAAGAATATTATTAAAAAAGTTGATTTGATCGACCAATCTGACATTCTGAAGAAAAAAATTGAAGCACTACTTGATAAGAATCAAGAAATAAACAAGATAACACTTGTCAATATTTTAACTGATTTACTAAAAGATTAATGGCTGAAGTCAAACACATATTGGGTATTTCTGGAGGCAAAGATAGCGCTGCACTCTCAATATACATGAGTGAGAAATTCCCATCGCTTGATGTCGAATATTACACTAGTGATACCGGAAGAGAATTAGATGAAACGTATGCCTTAATTGATCGACTTGAAAGTAAATTAGGAAAGCGAATTTTCAAATTAGATGCAGTCGATTTGACAAACATTGCGGACGGAAGTGCATTTGATCACTTTTTAAATATGTATGGTGGGTATTTACCGTCTTCTACAAGTCGCTGGTGTACCAAAAAGCTTAAGCTAGATCCATTTGAATCATATATCGGTGATACACCAACTATTTCATATGTAGGGATTAGAGGAGACGAAGATCGCGACGGTTATATTTCTAAAAAACAAAGTGTTCAGTCGATCTTCCCATTTCGTAGAAATATTTGGAGTGAGGATGTCAATAAATTGGTTCTTTCAAATAAGCTAAAAGATAATTTCCTTTCAAAACTAAATAAAATTGGAGGCAATATACAGTTTGAAGCAGTTGCAAAAAACGACATTTCACTAACCTTCATTTTAAAGCAAAAATTAAACGCTTTACTTGATATTGATACGATCTTATACAACAAGGTTGTATTCGAATTATTAAAAGAAACAGATTATCCAGTAGGTAAATTGGATTATTTCCCATTAGTAGAAAATGACGAAAATCTTATTAGAGAAGATATTTTTGCCATACTTGAAAACTCAGGCGTAGGTATTCCAGCTTACTACAAGCCTATGGAATATCATGTTGAAATTAACGGAGAAATAAAAACAGGAGCCTATAGTCGCAGCAGATCGGGATGTTTCTTCTGTTTTTACCAACAAAAAATAGAATGGGTTTGGTTGTTTGAAACACATCATGAATTATACCTGCAAGCCATGGAATATGAGAAGGCAGGATATTCTTGGATGGATTCAGAAACTTTAGAAGAATTAGCAAAACCAGAAAGAATTGCTGGCATTAAAAAAGAACATTATTTACGCATGAACCGCAACAACCAAAATAAATCTTGGCAAGACCAAATCATGGAAGCAGAAGGTGAAGGTTGTGCAAGTTGTTTTATTTAAAATCAAACGAATTATTTCAAAAGTGAATCGTAAACATCGTTGATTTAAATCTTGAAATCATGTAACGCCCGCAATTACATGGCGAAAAATTAATTTTGAAATGAATCTAAATGAAGTAATTTTTAAAAATAAAATTGTTGGTGAAATTACCTGTGGATATGTTATTGGTGAAATAAAGTCAAACTCACACACTACAATTCAAGATTTGAAAATATTCAATTTAATGTTTGAATTATCTATTGCAGGTGACATCGATGCGATTTTTCAATTGGCAAGTTGTTATGAATTTGGCGCTTGCTTTTCTGACGTAAATATTGAAAATAAATCTACAATTATTCTTAAAGAGTTAAGTACTGCGATTGCATTGTATAAATATGCAGCAAATGAAGGATCTACCGATGCATGTCATCACCTCGGTGAAATGTATGAACATGGCATCGGCGTTGATAGAGATCGAGTTAGAGCCAAAGAATATTTTAAACAAGCTGCAAATTTGGATTCCGCTAAATCTTTATTTTATCTTGGTGTAATTCTAAATTCAGAAGAGCAGATAATTGAAGCTTATGATTGTTTTTTGAAAGCAGCTGATTTAGATCATGTTGATTCCATGTTTTTGGTTTCAGAAGCCCTTTTTCTAGGAAATACAGTTTGGGAGAAAAATATACCCATGGCTTTATATTACCTCAAGTCATACATTAATTTCAATCCTAATGATCTTGAAGCAAATAATCTCTTGAAAAAAATTATTGATGAAATTAATTAAAGTAACTTTCTTTCAAATCAACATAAGTAAAGTTTTATTCCATTTTAGTAACCTGAAAGTCTAGTTGATAAAATACATTGAACAAAATCTAGACACTAAAACACAATTATTATCTATTTCTGTACATGGTGCTTCTCAATTTATTTCTTTAAACACAAGAAATTATTTTGGCCATTGATTTAGGTTAAGGAATTTATTTTCAATACAATGCTTACACTCGATAATCAGTTAAGTATGGTTTTCCGAAAGTCTTTTTTTATTTCTTGATATTCGTATTATCTCAATCGTTGATTCAATTAACCGAGAACACTCATTTCTCAATGATTCCCGTTTGGTAATACCAGAAGTTTCAATGAATATTTTATCAAATACTTCAGTTTGAGTAGAATAATCATAATGATTTTTTATTTTATTTAAATAAAACGAAAAATATGAATCTGTTACTTTCTTCATTGATTCTAAAAAGAAGGTGTTATTTTTCAAATCCGAAATGGACATGTCTGGTTGATAAAGTGCACAAATAAGAATATTCAATAAATGTCCAATTTTTAAAGCATCAGAATCTCTATACAAAATTTCACCCATAACATTATTCCAAATACCATCCCAGGGTTTCATTGAGGAATATCCCGAAAAAGATACTTGGGTACAATGATGTAAAAAATTATCTTTGTTTATTTCAGATTCATTGAATGTTACAATAAATGCTTTACGATTAAGAACTCCTAACTCCAATAATTCATTTAGGTGAATTAAAAACTTGCTAATTCGTTCATCATTTGTTGAAATACCATCAAGGTGTTTAATCGTGTTTATGTAATGTGGTATATTACTTAATACCGCTTTTTGAAAAACGATATTTTTTATTACATCTTCATTTTCAGCTCTTATTTGACCTAAATTCTCTAGTAAACTTTTGAACTCATCCCGCACTTCATCTGAAGTTGATTCTGGAATAATAATATCCCTTTCTTTCGGAGGGTCAATCAAAGTTTCTATGACTTGCTTGTAGTCGTCTTTGCCAGCTTTTGTAAATGGTTCAATTGTTTCAATTATTTTTTGGTATGGCGTAAACATTGTATAAAATCTTGTTAGAAATTTTCCATGACCAGAACTGTTAAAGAATATAGATATCAAGTAATCATTGACTTGTTTATCAAAATCTAGAGCTTTTGAATCGAGAGAATTTAATTTTCTTTCATAAGGTGTATCGTTAAATTTAAAATCTTCATCATCGCCATAAACATCTATGTGCTCTTTTCTCTTTTCATTTAGTTCTTTAATAATCTCTTCTCGCTGTTCAGTATAGGCTTTTTTCTTTTTATGTATTTTCTGTAAAATGTTGTTTTCTTCAGGATCAGTACTATCGTAGGATTGAATCTCAAGAACACTTTCGAATCGTGTAAAGATATCTTCATTTTTCCCAGGTGACATAATGAAATCACGAATAATACTGTAAATTATTGTTGTAGAGGTAATTTGATTTGATTTCAATTTTAAACCATTCTCTTTATTACTAAAACTCAAATCTAAATTCCAAGAAATACACTCTTGTGGAATGCGCTTTAAGAATTTGAACTTCCTGTTTATATAATCAAATTCTTGCCAATCATATAAGGGCGCAGATAGTAGTTTGTTGTATTGCCGAATACTCTCCCTTGCCATACACATTTTTAAATCTCGGTCATCAAGCAATATTTGTCTTGTTAGGGATACTTCTTGTGCGTTTTTATTTATGTCAATAAAAACTTCTCTTGCAGCCTGAACAAGGTCTGAATTTGTAATTGAACATCCAATTTTGGGAAATAACAAAATGAAATTTAACGGTATATAGCAATTATTAGTATTTTCTCCGTATTGCGTTTCTATCCATTTTTTGAGCGCAATATATCGATGTTGACCATCAATTATCACAGCGTTGTAATAGTTTTTATCCCACCTTAGAGTCCCATTTCTAGATGGCCAATCATTTATATTTTCTTCATTGGCAATTCGACTTTCGAGTTCTTTGAAAATAGTATCATCTTTATCATCTTGCCAAAAATGAGTCTCGGTAATATAATCTTCTCCAACCACACGACTAATTTTTCCAAAATCATTAGGTGTTGGTTGCAAAGGGACATATTTTGATTTTAACGGTGCTCCTGAAGAGTATTCTTTGGGAATTAAAGCAATTGTTAATGGAGGGAAAAAATGTAATTTAGATGAGACGTTTAGATAATTCTTAACAATGTCTGCTTCAATTCTTACCTCGTCATATTGTCTTTGTATGATCAACTCAAAACCAAGATCTTTATAACCTTTTAAATCATTAAAAACTCTAATATCATCCTTAATCGTGCTGTAGTTTGCCACAACTAAATTGGAATGAATTTCATATTCTCTATTTAATCCTGGATTTAACCAGTTGTATTCAACAGCTTGGAATTCATAATCTGCTGAAAAATTCCGCGATAAAGTTGAAACAGCTCCTCTTTCATTTCTTCCCATAGTCTATATTGTAAATTGGTTTTAAAATATTAATCAAATGTATTTCAATAAAATTAGCCAAATCTATTTTATTTGTTTCAAAATAACTATTAAAAACACTCTTATCAAAATCAGAAACATCTATTGCCCAAACAACCAAGTTGTTAATGTCAATATCCTTATCTCTACTGAAAATCTCTTTTGCAAAATCACTCCTTCCATCTAAATGTTCCTTTATTCGATTGGCAAGATTTCTGGAACTTTCTTCATCCCTAGGTGTGCTTTTCCCAATGTAAAGAGGTGTTCCAATTATACTCAATGACAACATTAAATCCATAATCTTTTCATTTAATTTTTCATTATCAGCTAATGCAGTCAGTTCAATTTGAATTGGATTATCAATTTTTGTGTTAATTTGAAAAGACTCCAATTTTTTTCTTTTATCTTCAACTTTTAAAAAAGTTTGATTAGAAAAAGTAACGAATTCATTTTTGTAGAAGTTGGAAAACATTTCGTTTAGTGAATCTTGATTACGTGCATTAAACTTTAATGGATAATACCAAATATATAGACCCGATTTAATTGTATTGAAACTAGTCGAATTTTTGGCAAAATCCACAATCGAATATTTGCTGATAATAGTGGACAATAATCCTTTCATGAAAAATTATTTTTCAAGTTATATTTTAAAGATACGATAATAAATCTGTATTGACTTACGAATTCCTAGTAATTATTAGAGATTTAATCAATTCTTTACATTTTTTTGTTTTGTTTAAGTATTGAAAAATAAATATGCTAATTCCTTTTTATTAAATAGGTTTTCAAATGAAGAAATAATTCACTAATCATTTTAATCCTCTTCACTAAACTCTATTCTCAAATTTGAATCATTTATAAACTCCTCTAATCTAGAAGAAACTTGAATTAAAAATCGATTTAAAGGCTCTTCATATTTATCCTCATTATCCAGAATAAGACGATCCATTTCCAAAGAAAACGAAGAAATAAGAAGTTCTATTGAAATAGCGAAAATCTTCAACCTAGAGTCACTTTTAAGTGGCTCTAGAACTTTTTTGTAATACTGATGATTTGTATTAATAAGCGTAATTAATTTGCCTTGTTTTTCAGTAAGTTCGAATAATTTTCCTGTTTGATTAGGAGCATACAATACAATTGTTTTTGTAAGGCCTTCCGAAAATTGATTTACTTGAGTTTCAATACTCTCTGTAGGAATATGCATAAACCTGTCTTTCAAGAAATCTACAACTTCGGACTTTTGAAAATCCGTCCATTGAGAACCTCGTGGAATAACATTCATAACGGCGGGTTCCACCGTTGGTAAAGACTGTCCTACCGCACCATTTGAATTCTTGAAACTTTTTTCCAATTCAATAAACTGCGATGCATAATTAGCCAGATATTGCCTCATTTCTTTTATCGCTCTTTTAAGCTTTTCGGTCATTTCACTCCAAAGAACTTCGCGTTGCGCACCAAGGGATTTATTAAGAACTAATTCATCCATATCGGGCAAATCGGATCTGTTGATTGCCTTAAATTTCACACTTTGCTTATCATTACTCAAGCCCATTAAATCATCTAGATCACTGTCAAAGTGAATCTCAATTGTCCAAAAACGATTTTTCTCGTCGGTTACTGTGTATAATCCAAAGTTACCACTATCGATTTCTCTACCCGCTCTAACAAAACAAACATTACCGCTTGGAAAATGAGCGTCACCATTCATTTTTTTACCTATTTCCAATCCTATTTTAGTTCCTCCTCCATTTCTCACACCTGGATTCTTAATCTCACTATAAGCATATGATGCTCTAATTGACCATTTAAATTTCTTATCTCCTCCAAATGTAGTTTCATGAGATACATCCCAATAATTATCTAATTTCTGAAACAATGGCCTATTCATATTTCTTGGACATCCTTCGATATATTTTTTGTAATAAAAAATTGAATTAAACTCTGGGAGATGAGCTAACTCAGGTGTTTTTCCATTGGAATCTTCATTTTCTGCTGAATACCAAATGAGAGATGTCATAAAATTTTCCTCTTCCATGATAAAAAGAGGATCATATGGAATAACTTTATTATTAAACTTTACTAATCCATCTGTTAAATTAGTTTCAATGAGATTTATTGTAAGTCCTTCTTGAAATTTATATCTATAAATTCTCCCGAGAAGTTTATTTGCCCTCTCAGCGAGAGTCCTTGATCGTGCAACGTCCAGACGGTCTAATTTAGACCATATTATAATCGTTTTTGAATTTTCTGGGATTTTGTAATCTGAAAAATAAGGTGTTTTTTCGATAGCTAAATCATAACCTGGTTCAATTCTATTTTGTTGTTCATCCAAATCAAGACAAACGTACTTCCATGAAGAATCATTTATTCGAGAATAAACTTCCACTCTTCTACAAACACTAATAGATGAATTTGGTAAACCAACACCAAACGAACCAATTCGCGCATCATTTTTTCCAGAACCTTCAGCAAAAGTTAAACATCCATTGAGCCGTTCTTCGGTCATTCCACTACCGTTATCTGTAAAAATGATTCGTTCTAACGAATATCTCTTACGCTGCCCACTAAAATCCTCCTTTTCGCTAAAGACAATGTTTAGTTCGGAAGCTTTTGCATCAACTGAATTATCAACGATTTCAGCCATTGCGTAAACTGTCGATTTATATGCAGAACTTCTTTGGTTCTCTAGGTATTTAACTCCGTATAATTGATTCATTTCTTTAGTTTAAAACAGTTGTTTCTAATAGTTTGTAATCGCTCAATCGCGTATAATTTTGTTTCGTAAGATAAATGGTATTTTCCTTATTTCCTCCATTTTTTGGACCTCTCATTGCCCTACCCAAGATTTGCAGACCCAAACTTGGGGAATCAATTTCACCTAAAACCATTATTGAATTCATTCCTGGCACATCAATACCAGTGGATAGAATTAAATGGTTAATTAATATGTTCAGTTCTTTTTCTTTGTCGGCAAAGTCACTGAGTAATTGTTTTCGAGTTATATCTGGTGTTTCACCGATGATTAGGCCATTCTTCAAACCTAATTTACTAAGGTATATAGATAAGGCCACCGCATGGGATTTTGAACGAGCAAAAATGATCGTATTCTGATTTTTCTCAATCAATAGTTTACATTCATCAGCTACAGATTTATTAAGTGTTCGAAAAAATTCCGCTTCGGAAACATGTCCTTCTGAATTACTTAAAATATTAAATTTTACGTGAGATAAAAATTCCCTTTCGATTAAGTATTCAATCGGGCTATCAACAACAACATTATTATCATCTGTTAACTGGTAAAGCGTATTAAACTTCTGCTTAAAATTGTTTTGATCAGAATCATTTGAACGGAACGGTGTAGCAGTCAAACCGATAATTCTATATTTGGAATTGCCATTTTGATATGCTAGCATAACTTTTTCATAGGTAAAAGCATCAGATTGATGGGCTTCATCTATGAACATAAAATCTGTTTTACTTAATAAATTCAATAACTCTGGTGATTTTAATCTCGAAACAAACAAATCGAATGTCGCAAAAGTAATTTGAGGAAATTCTGAGATGTGAATTGAATCAAAGCCGCCGAAAAAACGTTGACATTTAACTTTTTGATCTCCTTTTATTGTCCAGTATTTTTTAAATGATTGAAAGGATTGTTCGGCAAGTTCTTTAGACGAAACCATCCATAAAATATTTGTTTTTTTATGATTGAATAATTGTGAAATTCTTATTAAATCAATAATCAATTCCATTCCAAGAACCGTTTTACCAGCACCGGTTGGAAGACTTGCTAATATTTTTTCTTGGGAAGAATCCAACAATCTATTTAAGATTTTGTCTTTCAAACGTTTTTGATAAGAGTGAGGAAAGGATGTGATTTTCCTCATTTCATTATGAACAGCTTCTATTTCTTCATAGGAATTACGTGTCTCAACTGGTTTTTCAATTAAATATTCTGGCTCAATTTGAAAATCATTTTTAAAATTATCAAGATTCTGGTATCTATCCCAAGCATCGCTATATGAACTAAAACCCATACTTAAAAGCGATTCTTTTTTAAATGAATCAAGTAATTTTACTCTTAAATTTTTATTTCGAACAAGTTCGCCCCCCTTTTGAATCAAAAGCGCTTCATTCACAATAGAATTTTCTAAAGTATCGAAATCAGAATTTGAAAACGTTAAACGCAAAATCTTTGTGGTTTCCGGACCAAGCAACTCTGTTTTTGTATAAGAATCTAGATTTTTAACAAGCTCTTTTAATCCCATTTCCCTTTTTTAATTCTAAACATAATATTCTCTGCCAATAAATTACCATCAAGCTTTCCTAACCTTATTTTTTCTTCAATAATCAATTTGATTACACTTTCAACCGGGATGAATTCCATGTCAAAGTTTACATTGGTTTCTGCACCCTCACTTAATTGTTCATTTTCAATAACCGTTTCTTGGAATTCTTTCTTTTCAAAAATTTCATTTTCAAATTTTACCGTTGTCTGAATGTCAACAATTTCCTCTTCAACATCAACAAATTCAATCTTAGTATCATAGTCCTCTTCAAGTTCTTCAGATTCTATTTTACTATTTTGATTCTTACCTTCTTCAAAAACAACTTTTCTTAATTCAGTTTTTAACGATGGAACAAGTTCACGAATTACTATAGCTCGAATATTGTAATCTAATTGTGATAATTCCGAAATTGCTAAAGGTTTAATGCCTTCAATTTCCGCAATAATTTCTATGATTTCTAGTTTACGTGTAGTCAGTCGCTCTTGCACTGGCAATAACATCAATCTCTCTCTACTTTTATATAATTCATTAAGAAAACTTACATTTTGAGGTATTTGAATTTCAGGGTAATTTAATTCTGCAGGTGATTTAATTTCGACTTTTGGAAAATTACCTTTATTCTTAAAGTCGAATTTATCTCGCTTCTTAGATGCTACTTTTTCCTTTTTTTTAGAATTTAATTTATATTTCAATCGATATACACCATAAAATGGTTCAAACATAACCTTTTCGTCAAGTAAATATTTTCTGATAACGATTGTAATCTCATGTGAGGTTTCAACTCTATAGAATTTTGCTTTAATATAATTTGAAATTCCAAGAGCGGTTTTGCCACTATCTGAAAGAGCGTCTAATATTCTTAATATTAAAACTGATTCTGAAGGAGTTGGGCTCATCTACTAAAAGAAATTCTTATTAATTCTTTCACTTCAAAGTCCTTGTAAAGCGCTTGAATCACATGACTCTTCTCTACAATACTCGAACTACAAGCACTTCCGGTCGATGCAACCAATTCCTTGGACTGCAGTAATAAATAGTCTTCAGCCTCTTGATTTTCCAAGGTAATACTTATAATGTGCGGGGCAGTAGGAGCATCCTTAAAATTCACGGTTCCAATATTATTGGATTCGTAAAAATGTGAGATTTCTTTGCGTTTATTTGATAGGGAAATGACATTATTAATCATTTCTTCTTTAGCAATTCTAGATGATTCCCCTAATCCAACAATTAAAGGCGTATTGTAAGTTCCGCCTCGCAGACCCATTTCCTGTCCACCACCATGTATGATTGGGTTTACTTTTATCCCATTTTTAATATACAATGCTCCTACTCCTTTCGGTCCGTTCATTTTATGTCCAGAAAAACAGAGCATATCAATTTGATCCTTCACAATATCAACCTCTACTTTTCCTACCGCTTGAGTGGCATCACAAAAGAAAACTACATCCTTTTCTTTTGCAATATTTCCGATTCTAGCAATA
>CAMDGP010000009.1 GCA_945897765.1 Chitinophaga pinensis | reverse complement strand
CGATTTTTATTATTCAGAGACACCATTTGTGTTTCGCATGTTATGGAAAATTCACCATCTCTTATAGCAGGAGTTAAATCGGGTGACAAAATCATTGAAGTTGACGGCAAAAAAATGACTGGAAAGAAAATTTCCAATGAAAAAGTAATGTCAAGTTTAAAAGGTGAAGAAGGAACTTATGTAAATATTAAAGTACTTCGCAAAAACAAAAAGATTGCAATAAAAATTAAACGAGGTGTTATTCCCATTGAAACGATTACTTCTGCTTATATGGTGAATAGTACTGTTGGATATATTTTAATTGATCAGTTTTCCATTCCCACAGCTGATGAATTTAGACAGGCAGCAATATCTTTAAAGCAAAGAGGAATGAAAGAATTGATTTTAGACCTAAGAGGAAACGGTGGTGGAGTTCTAACTTCTGCCACAGAAATAGCAGATGAATTTCTAAAAGAAGGATTAACTATTCTAAAAACAAAAGGAAGAAAAACAAAAGAGGAAATTTATAAATCAAAAGCTGGTGGTATTTTAGAAAACACAAAAGCAGTGGTTTTGATCAATTCCTCATCTGCTTCAGCAAGTGAAATTTTGGCTGGCGCTTTGCAAGATAATGACCGTGCAATAATTGTTGGAAGAAGATCATTTGGTAAAGGATTAGTTCAAGAAGATCGAAAACTACGCGATGGAAGCAACTTACGTATAACTATTGCTCGTTATTATACTCCTTCTGGAAGATGTATCCAACGACCATACAAAGGAAGTTACGAAGATTACATGGAAGACGAAGAACGTTTCGCAAACGGTGAATTATACAAGCCAGATAGTAGCATTTATGTTGAATCTTTAAAATACAAAACCAAAGGCGGTCGAACAGTTTATGGTGGAGGTGGAATTACACCAGACGTATTTGTACCTTATGATTCAAGCGGAACAAGTTTTTACTTAACAACGTTGCAGTGGAGTGGTGCGATGAGTGCGTTTTCATTTGATTTTGTTAAGAATAAAAGAAACAATTGGAAATCAGCTGAAGAGTTTAACAAAACATTTGTTGTAACAGATGAAATTGCTCAAAAATTAGCTGATTTTGCTAGTAAACTTTACAAAGTTGAATATTTTCCAAGTGAATTTAAACACAGTAGAAAATTGATTGGCGAGATTCTAAAGGCTGAAATTGCGCGACAAATCTGGACAGAAAAGGGATTTTATACCGTTTTTAATCCTTTAGATAATGAGTTTCAAGAGGCAATGAAACAATTAGAGAAATAGTTTGATTGATAAAATAGAGCTAAACTTTATAATAAATTAATTGGTGTTGATTGCGGGAGATTCTTCGTTGGATTCTCGTTTTTTTAACAAATAACCAATTCCGAAACCACCTCCAAATCCAAAGCCGGTTGAAGCAACTTTTCGTGTTTCTAAAAATACATTCGCAGTCATATTATTTGAAAAAGAATAAGAAACTTTTGTACCTACAGAAACGGCATATTTGAGTTTACTATAATTTTCTTTTCGATTAAATATCCAATCAATTCCAAGTAAATTGGCATAAGGAGCAACATCCCAATGATATCCAATCGGAAAATGATAACTCACGCCATCAGGACAAATTGTTAAAAGCACCCCAGCTAAAGCGCCCAAATAACCAAAATTAAACGGGTTGTTGTCGGTATTATCCCAATCGCCGTCGTTGGCAATCCCTGAAATCAAACCAATAATAAAAAGTGGAGGACCAGCTAAAGAACCGATTGAACCATGAATATGCGAATAGCCATCTGAACGATATTGATATTCCAAATTATAATTCAAGCCCAATTTTGGCTTCACCATCCACTCCATACTTCCACCGATATTGAAATAATTATTTTTATCAATTAGTCCAGTGCTTGCTTTTCCGTAGACATGAAAACGATATTCGTTGAATTGCGCTTTTGAGAAGCATGCATTTCCACAAATAATAAAAATTAAAAACAGCTTTTTCATCTTCGAAAAGTACTAAAAAATAACCTGAAATTTAATTTTATGAATTTATAGAACATCAATAATCATCCTTACGATTGAAATAATTCGCCAGAAATAAAATAACGCTAAAAAATAAGAAAGTTATATTACCAACACGAATTTTAAAAGTTTGGAATAAGCCGTTTGAAACCTTTATAGGCATTAAATCTTTCACGGTCATTATTATCCGGCCTTACTTTTCTAAATCACAACAACATTTCTTAATGATTTTTGGCTATTCATATTGACTAGATAAAACGTATATTTGTCCTTCAATTTTCTTATAAAATGGATATTTTAATCAAAGCAGCTCAGCTTTTTCTTTCTTTGGCTATATTGGTGACACTTCACGAATTTGGTCATTTTTTACCTGCACGTTTTTTCAAAACTCGTATTGAGAAATTTTATTTATTCTTCAATCCTTATTTTTCACTGTTCCGTTTCAAAAAAGTAAATGGGGTTAAAAAAACAGCTTGGTTCACCAAAGAATCGCCGAAAGAGTGGAACGAAGACCCAAACACAACTGAGTGGGGATTGGGCTGGTTACCACTTGGTGGTTATGTTAAAATCGCCGGGATGATCGACGAATCTATGGATACTGAACAACTCAAACAGCCAGCGCAAGAATGGGAATTTCGTTCCAAAAAAGCTTGGCAGCGTTTAATTATCATGGTGGGTGGAGTAACCGTAAATTTAGTTTTAGGATTTATAATATATATTGGTGTTATTTTCTTTTGGGGACAAACTGAAATCAATCCTTCCGACTTGAAAAACGGAATGAGCGTACATCCCTATTTAGAAAAATATGACTTGAAATCGGGCGATAAAGTAATCGAATTAGAAGGGGAAGAGGTACTGAGTATCGACGAATTGAACAAAGAAATTTTGTTGCGTGATGCAAGAACTTTAAAGGTTCAACGTCCAGACGGAAGTATGAAAGTGATTGTTTTACCAGAAAACATCGATACAGAATTGTTTCAAGCTGGAGCAATGCCTGCCTTTTCTTTGCGTTCAAAAGCAAATATTGTACAAGAGGTCATTAAAGATTCTCCAGCAGAAAAAGCAAAATTGAAAAAGAACGACATTTTACTTTCAGTGGATAATAGACCATTAGTTTATTTTGATGATTTACAATCTAGTTTATATGCCGTAAAAGGCAAAAAAGCAACGTTGGAAATTTTGCGTGGAAAAGACACCTTAGAAATTGTTTCAAATGTGAAAGCAGACGGAACAATCGGATTTCAAACACAAGCAAAAATCATTTTAGATTCGGCAGCAATTAAAACTGTTAAATATGGTTTTGGTGAAAGTATCGCTGTTGGGTTTAGATACGGAAGCAATACTTTAACAGATTACGTTGCTCAATTCAAATTTGTATTTACTAAAAAAGGCGCAACTTCTTTAGGTGGTTTTGCTTCAATTGGAAATATGTTTCCACCTGTTTGGGATTGGCAATTATTTTGGTTGAACACAGCTTTATTATCCATCATTTTGGCATTTATGAATATTCTTCCTATTCCAGCTTTAGATGGTGGTCACGTTGTCTTCTTATTATATGAAATGATTACAGGTAAAGAAGCGCCTCAAAAAGTGTTGGAATACGCTCAATATGTTGGGATTGTTTTATTACTTGGATTAATGATTTATGCAAACGGAAACGACATCGTTCGTTGGTTGTTATAGTTTATGCAAGGTCTTGTTTTAAAATCTACAGGTAAATGGTACAATATTGCGCTCGATGACGGACAAATCATCAAAGCAACAATTCGTGGTAAACTAAGAATAGAAGGATTAAAAACAACTAATCCAATTGCTGCTGGCGACCGTGTTGAAATCATTAAAGGCGAAACAAACGGAAATAACGAAGAAGATTTTTCCATCAAATCGATTCTTCCACGCGTTAATTATATTGTTCGGAAATCCACTAATTTGAGTAAGCAAATGCAGATTTTGGCTGCAAATGTAGATCATGCTTACTTGGTTGTAACTTTAAAATCTCCTGTAACTCAAATTGCATTTATAGATCGTTTTTTAGTTTCAGCCGAATCGTTCCGAATTCCTACAAGTATTTTATTTAATAAAGTTGATTTATTCGGAGAAGAAGAACAATTGTTACTTGAGGGATTAACGACTATTTACAGTAAAATCGGTTATGCTTGTCATCCTATTTCCGCACAAAATGAAGTAGATGTTGTATTTTTAAGAGCAGCAATCAAAGGGAAACAAGTGATGATTTCTGGAAATAGTGGCGTTGGTAAAACAACTTTGGTAAACTCACTTGATCCGACGCTTGACTTGCGCACAGGTGAAATTTCCACTTTCCACGAGCAAGGAAAACACACCACCACTTTTGCTGAAATGCACCAACTTCAAACCGGTGGTTATATTATTGATACTCCTGGAATTCGTGCTTTTGGCGTTATCGATTTAGAGAAAGAACATTATGCACACTATTTTCCCGAAATGCGCGAGCTAATTGGAGCATGTCGTTTTCATAATTGCTTACACCTCAACGAACCACATTGTGCCGTAAAAGCAGCGGTTGAAACAGAAGAAATTTCTCCTTCTCGTTATCAAAGTTATGTGCAATTAATGCTCGAAGATAGCAGTGACCCTTACCGTAGAAATGAGTTCTAATGCGCATTGTCATCCAACGTGTTAGTGAAGCATCTGTAAAGATTGACGGCAAAATCATAAGTGCCATTGAAAAAGGATTTCTTGTTTTGATTGGACTTGAAATCGAGGACACTACAGACGATGCAGATTATTTGATTCAAAAATTAATCAATTTGCGTGTTTTTTCAGATCAAGATGGAAAAATGAATTTATCATTGACAGATGTAATTGGCGAAATATTAATTGTTAGTCAATTCACATTACACGCAGTCACCAAAAAAGGCAATCGTCCAAGTTATATCAAGGCTGCACGACCAGAGCAAGCGATTCCTCTTTATGAGTATTTTCTAAGTAAAACGAAATCACAATTCAGCGGAAAAGTACTTTCTGGAGAATTTGGTGCCGACATGAAAGTTGCTTTAGTAAACGACGGACCTGTAACGATAATTATTGATTCGAAAGAGGTTTAAAATAGTTTCAAATCGTTCACTATTCGCTTGGCAGCTCCTTTTTGTTTTTCAATAAACTCGCTTGCTTTTTTTGAAAGGGTCTCCTTATTTTCTGAAACAAAATTCAATCTTTCTATAAATACTGTTGCAGACTCAACATGAAACGCAAACCCTTCTTCGATGAATATTTCAGCCTCTGGAAATTTGGAATGTTTTGTTCCGAAAAAAACAGGAAGTCCAAATACAGCAGGTTCTAAAATGTTGTGTAATTGTCCCGAAAAACCACCACCAACAAATGCTACTTTACCAAAATAATAAGCAGTAGATAAGTGACCAATTGTGTCTAGAATAAGAATACTTTGTTGGTTATATTTTTCAAATTGAGTGAATCGAACGGCGTTGTTTCCAAATATTTTTGCCAAACGAGCAACGTTACTTTCTGAAACATTGTGCGGTGCAATGATGATTTTTTCGTGTTTTAAATTTATTAAACTTTCATTTAAAATTGCCTCCTCAGGTTCCCAACTACTTCCAAAGATAATGGCTTTTTTTTCGTTTAAGAAATCATAAAAAACACTGGGTTTAGTTGATGAATCCTCTAATTTAAATTCAAAGTTGCGTTTATTGGCTAATACGTTATCAAAACGCGTGTCGCCAACAACTACTACATTTTCAATTTCAATCGAATTTAACAAGGTCTTTGTAGCGTTATTTTGCACAAAAAAATAATCGATGGATTGCAAAATCCTTCTGAAAAACGAACCATAAGTTTTAAAGTAAATTTGATTTTTTCGCAGAATCGTTGCAATGGAAACTAACTTGATGTTTTGCTTTTTAGCTTCCAAAATATAATTTGCCCAAAATTCATACTTGACAAAAATTCCAATTTTAGGGCGCGTTAATTTTATAAAATCAATTGCATTTTGGCGCGTATCTAAAGGAAGATAAATAGCTAAATCTACACAATGATTGCGCTTGCTATAATGTTCCATTCCAGAAGGAGAAAAAAAAGTCACCAACAAAAAATGATTCGGATAAATCAATTTCATTTCTTTCATCACAGGCAATCCTTGATCGAATTCGCCCAATGAAGCACAATGAAACCAAATTACATTTTGAGGTAAACTCGCTAATTGTTTTCTCCAATTCTTTCTTCCCTTAATCCAGCTTTTGGCTTTTTTATTAAAAAATGAAAAAATGAAGATTGCAATTCCGTACAATCTTATGGCAAAATTATAGAGCGCGTGCATCAATCGAAGTAGTAATCTTTTGGTTGACGTTTGTAAAAAGGGATGTACCAGCCCAATCTAAAACCGTATTGAATGTCTAATCGAGTTGCAGTCGAAACAGGAACATCTGGTTGATCGAAGAAAATAGTCCGTTGGTTTTTTGTTAATCCTTCTAGAATGTAAAAACCACCATAAAAATTATATGCGCCAGAATTAGCCAAAAACGAATAACCAATAAATTGATGAAAATTTACACCCATTGTTAAACGATCATAACCTTTTTTATAATCCAATTCAATTTGCGGAACAACTTGTTCATTGGTTTCAATTCGTAATCGATGTAATAAATAGCCAACTCCGGCGTGGATAAGAATTCCAGAATTTGAGTTTGGACTTAATACAGGAAATAATTTACCAAATGAAGCATTTACATTCACACCTCTAGGATAAATTAATACGTTAGCAATATCTCCATTAATATCTGTAATATTTCCTTTGTCATCAACCAAATGGTCAAAAATTCCTTTCATTTTTGTTTGATTGCCAAACATAAAATTGGCGTCAACTCCATAGTACCAATTTTTATTTGTTTTATATCCAGCACTAATTCCAACATGATTCATAAAACCATAGCGATTTGACAAATCTCCTGCCGTCCAATTTCCACCATAATGAACACCAATTAAAGGCGAACCAATAATTGAATCTTTTACATTTCGTTGGGTTAAAGAATACGTATAAAAAAATAGAAAGACTATTAAAGAAACATTTTTCATTTTTCAAAATTAATGAATTGTAAAAGATATGTTGTTGGGTTTATACAAGTTATTAAAAACTGATTTTTTAGCATTGTATTGTTAATATAAAATTTATTTTAACATGTTTCGATTTTGTGTAAATTTGCGCTCTTAAAAAAGTTAAATGAAAAAAATTCAAATGGTTGATTTATCAGCTCAATATGAGAAGATTAAACCATCGATTGATAAAGCAATTTTAGAAGTAATTGGAAATGCTCATTTTATAAATGGCCCCGAAGTAACAAGCTTTCAAAAAGATTTAGAAGAGTATTTAAACGTTAAACATGTAATTCCATGTGCAAATGGAACCGATGCGTTGCAAATCGCAATGATGGCTTTGGGATTAAAGCCAGGTGACGAAGTTATAACTCCTTCATTTACTTATATTGCAACCACAGAAGTAATTGCACTTTTAGGTTTAACACCTGTTTTCGTTGAGGTAGACAAAGAAACGTTTTGTATCGATGTTAATGAAATTGAAAAGGCAATAACACCAAACACAAAGGCAATTGTTCCAGTACATTTGTACGGACAAGCGGCAAATATGAATGCAATAATGGAAATTGCTGCCAAGCATAATTTATTTGTAGTTGAAGACAATGCACAAGCAATTGGTTCTGATTATCATTTAACAAATGGTTCAGTAGTAAAAACAGGGACAATTGGACATATTGGGTGCACTTCATTCTTCCCATCGAAAAACCTGGGTTGTTATGGTGATGGTGGAGCGATTTTTACAAACGATTCAGAACTTGCTCAAAAAATAAAAATGATTGCAAACCACGGGCAAAGTGTGAAATACCATCACGATGTAGTTGGTTGCAATTCGCGTTTAGATACAATTCAAGCAGCAGTTTTAAGAATAAAGTTGCGTCAATTAGACAATTATATTGATGCAAGAAGAGCAGTTGCTGATTATTACGATGCGTTTTTTGGAACAATGAAAGGTGTTAAAATCCCTTTTAGAGCTGATGATTCAAAACATGTTTTTCACCAATATACTTTAGTTTTCGAAGGTCACAACAGAGATGGATTGAATGAATATTTAGCAACGAAAGAAGTTCCTTCGATGATTTATTATCCAATTCCAGCCCATCGTCAAAAAATGTTCGCAAGCTTTGGAAGTGCTGATACACAATTACCTGCAACTGATTGGTTAACAGAAAGAGTGATCTCATTACCTATTCACACTGAAATGCAAGAAGAACAATTGGAATATATTACAAATTGCGTTGCTGAATTTTTAAATAATTAAAATCAATCATAAAACCTTAACTACACATGAAGAAAATCGCAGTCATTGGCACAGGGTATGTCGGTCTTGTTACTGGAACTTGTTTTGCGGAAACAGGAAATATGGTAACATGTGTTGACATTGATATAAATAAAGTTGAAAAAATGAAAAATGGTCTGATTCCAATTTATGAACCAGACCTTGACACTTTATTTGAACGTAATATCAAAGCAAATAGGCTAGTGTTTACTACATCGCTTGAAGAAGCAGTAGAAGATGCAGAAATAATTTTTCTTGCTTTACCAACTCCTCCAGGCGAAGATGGTTCTGCAGATTTATCCTACATCTTGGGTGTGGCAAATCAACTGGGAAAAATAATCAAAAACTATAAAGTTATTGTTGATAAGAGTACTGTTCCTGTTGGAACATCAGAAAAGGTTTATAAAGAAATAGCGGCTAATTCTCAAGTAGAGTTTGCCGTTGTTTCAAATCCAGAGTTTTTGAGAGAAGGTTACGCTGTTAGTGATTTCATGAAACCTGACCGAATTGTTATTGGCACTAGTGATGAGAGAGCAAAAAAAATATTAGAAAGTTTATACAGACCATTCGTTCGACAAGGAAATCCAATCTATTTTATGGATGAAAAATCAGCAGAATTAACAAAATATGCTGCTAATTCTTTTTTAGCAACCAAAATAACTTTCATGAACGAAATTGCTAATTTCTGTGAGTTAGTTGGTGCTGATGTTGATAAAGTTCGTATTGGAATTGGTTCTGACGATCGAATCGGTAAACGTTTCCTTTTTCCTGGTATTGGTTATGGTGGCTCTTGTTTTCCAAAGGACGTTCAAGCTTTGGTTAAATCAGGAAAAGAGCACAATTTTGAATTTGAAATTTTAAATTCAGTTATTAAAGTTAACGAAGACCAAAAAACAATCCTTTTTCCAAAAATAAAAAACTATTTTAGAGGAGATTTAAAGGGAAAAACTATTGCAATTTGGGGATTAGCTTTTAAACCCGATACTGATGATATTCGTGAGGCACCATCGCTTTATCTAATAGATATGCTATTAAAAGAGGGTGCTAAAATTGTTGCTTTTGATCCTGAAGCAATGGAAAATGTTAAAAACTTGCTAGGTGATAAAATAAGTTTTTCTCAAAACGAATATGAAACATTGGAAGGAGCTGACGCTTTGCTAATTTGTACAGAATGGGGAATTTTTAGAAATCCTGATTTTGATAAGATAAAAGCACTTTTAAACGATGCTGTTATTTTTGACGGAAGAAATTTGTTTGATTTAGAGGAGATGAATGAGAGGGGGTTTTATTACACTAGTATTGGTAGAAAACAAATTTTAAAGTAATATGAAAAAAATATTAATAACAGGTGCTGCTGGATTTTTAGGCTCACATCTCTGCGATAGATTCATAAAAGATGGCTTTCATGTTATCGGAATGGATAACCTGATTACAGGAAGATTAAACAATATTGAACATTTATTTAAATTAGAACAGTTTGAGTTTTACCATCATGACGTTTCTAAGTTTATACATATTCCTGGAAAATTAGATTACATACTTCATTTCGCTTCACCTGCAAGCCCTATAGACTATTTAAAAATCCCTATCCAAACTTTAAAAGTTGGGTCTTTAGGAATTCATAATTGTTTAGGTTTAGCTAAAGCAAAAGGAGCAAGGTTGTTAATTGCATCAACATCAGAAGTTTATGGCGACCCAAGTGTACATCCACAACCAGAAGAATATTGGGGGAATGTTAATCCTGTTGGTCCTCGAGGAGTTTATGATGAAGCAAAACGCTTCCAAGAAGCAATAACTATGGCGTATCATACTTTTCATGGTTTGGAAACACGAATTGTTAGAATCTTCAATACTTATGGGCCAAGAATGCGACTGAATGACGGACGAGTTTTACCAGCATTTATTGGTCAAGCGCTTCGTGGTGAAGACTTAACTATTTTTGGCGATGGTTCTCAAACTAGATCTTTCTGTTATGTTGATGATTTAGTAGAAGGAATTGTACGTTTGTTAAATAGCGATTACGCTTTACCAATGAATATTGGAAATCCAGATGAAATTACTATTTCTCAATTCGCAGAGGAAATAATTAAACTTACTGGTACTAGTCAAAAGGTGATTTATAAAGATTTACCAATTGACGACCCAAAACAAAGAAGGCCAGAAATCACGAAAGCAAGAGAAATTTTGAATTGGGAACCAAAAATAAATAGAGAGGAAGGATTAAAAAGAACTTACGCCTATTTTAAGAAATTGTCAACAGCTGAGTTAATTGCAACTGAACACAATAATTTTGATAAATTTATCATCAAATAACAATGGACTACTACGCACATGAAACGGCAATCGTTGATGAGGGCTGCACAATCGGTAAAGGAACAAAGATTTGGCATTTTTCACATGTAATGTCAAATTGTACTCTTGGTGAAAACTGTAATATTGGACAAAACGTTGTTGTTTCGCCAGATGTAATTCTTGGAAACAATGTTAAAGTTCAAAATAACGTTTCGTTATATACAGGTGTCATTTGTGAAGACGATGTTTTCTTGGGTCCTTCAATGGTTTTTACAAATGTTAATAATCCAAGAAGCGGGGTAAATAGACGAGGACAATATTCAAAAACCACAGTGAAAAAAGGAGCAAGTATCGGAGCAAATGCAACCATAGTTTGTGGTCATGATATTGGCGAGTATGCTTTTGTTGGTGCAGGTTCAGTTGTGACAAAACACATTCCTCCCTATGCTTTAGTGGTCGGAAATCCTGCAAGACAAATTGGTTGGATGAGTGAATATGGTCATCGTTTAGAATTTAATGAAAATGGACTTGCAACATGCCCAGAGAGCAATCAAGAATATACATTAGAAAATAATAACGTTACAAAAATAAAATAATGTCAAACAATCAAAAAGTTCGTTTCGCAGTTGTAGGTGCGGGCCATATTGGAAAACGACATGCAGAAATGATTCGTCGCGATGCTGAAGGAGAATTAGTTGCTATGGTGGATGTTCGTACTATGGAAGAATGCAATGCAACTGATTTTAATGTGCCATTTTTTCAATCAATTCAAGATTTACTAAACAGTGGGTTAGAATTCGATGTGTTAAACGTTTGTACTCCAAACGGTTTGCATGCGGAACAGTCGTTAATGGCCTTAGAAGCTAAAAAACATGTGGTTTGTGAAAAACCAATGGGACTAACAAAAGAAAGCTGTGAAAAGTTAATTTTTAAGGCGCTTCAAGTTTCAAGACAGGTTTTTTGTGTAATGCAAAATAGATATTCACCACCATCAGAATGGATTAAGTCTATAATAACAGATGGACTTTTAGGCGATATTTATATGGTTCAATTGAATTGTTATTGGAACCGTGATGCACGCTATTACAAACCAGGTGGATGGAAAGGAACTAAAGATTTAGACGGAGGAACGCTTTTTACACAATTTTCTCATTTTATTGATATTATGTATTGGTTATTCGGTGATATAGATAATATTCAAGGTAAATTTGCCGACTTTAACCATAAAGACACAACAGATTTTGAAGATTCAGGTTTAGTAAGTTTTGATTTTATTAATGGCGGGATGGGATGTATCAATTACTCAACATCTGTGGCTAATCAAAACTTAGAATCTTCAATGACTATAATAGGTAAAAACGGTAGTGTAAAAATTGGAGGCCAATATATGAATGAAGTGGAGGTTTGTAATATTGCTGGATACGAAATGCCTATTTTAAAGGAATCAAATCCTGCTAACGATTATGGACCATATAAAGGTTCTGCCGCAAATCATAATTATGTAATTTCGAATGTTATAGATACTTTAAAAGGAAGAACTTCGCCAACGACCAATGCGCTTGAAGGCCTTAAGGTAGTAGATATTATCGAACGAATTTATAAAGCAAGGAATGAACAACTAATCTACACTAAATAAAAGAAATGAGTACATTAATTTACGACAGACTTGTCAATCACGAAGCTAAATTGGCTGTAATTGGTTTAGGATATGTAGGATTACCTATAGCTCTTGAATTTGCAAGAAAAATAAAAGTTGTGGGCTTCGACATCAACCAAGCGCGTGTTGATTTGATGAAAAAGAACATTGACCCAAGTAATGAATTAGAAGCAACTGCTTTTGATGGTTGTGATATTCATTTTACTGCTGACATCAATGACTTGAAAGACGTTCAATTCTTTATCGTTGCTGTCCCTACACCGATTGATGACGCAAACTTGCCAGACCTTAAACCGCTTTTAGGTGCAAGTAAAACAGTTGGTCAAGTTCTTAAAGTTGGAGACTACGTAGTTTATGAATCTACTGTTTACCCTGGTTGCACCGAAGAAGATTGCATTCCAATTTTAGAACAACTTTCAGGTTTGAAATTTAAAGACGATTTCAAAGTTGGTTATTCACCAGAAAGAATCAATCCCGGAGATAAAGAACATACATTACAAAATGTCATTAAAGTAGCTTCAGGTTGTTGTGATGAATCATTGGAACAAATTGCAAAAACCTATGAATTAGTAGTTACTGCTGGTGTCCATCGTGCGCCAACAATCAAAGTAGCGGAAGCTGCAAAAATCATTGAAAACACACAACGAGACTTAAACATTGCATTAATTAATGAGTTGTCTATCATCTTCAATAAATTAAAAATTAACACTTTTGATGTATTAGAAGCCGCTGGAACAAAATGGAATTTCTTAAAATTCTCACCTGGATTAGTTGGTGGTCACTGTATTGGTGTTGACCCTTACTATTTAACGCACAAAGCATTACAAGCAGGTTACCATGCACAAGTTATTATGGCAGGAAGAAATGTAAACGACTCAATGGGTGCTTACATTGCTGATCAAACAGTGAAAAAAGTAATCAAACAAGGAAAACACATTCAATCTTCTAAGTTCTTGATTATGGGTGCTACCTTCAAAGAAGATGTTAGCGATATTCGAAATTCAAAAGTAATCGACATTGTAAATGAATTGAAATCATTTGATGTTCACGTTGACATGATTGATCCACATGCTGATACTCACGAAATGGAACATGAATACGGCATTGGTTTAGTGAAAGAAACTTCAAAAGACTATGATGCGATTATTGTTGCAGTAAATCATAAAGAATATTTGGGATTGAATGAATCTTATTTCAAAGGTTTATTGAAAGATGGCACTGGGGTTTTTGTTGATGTTAAAGGAATCTATAAAGGTCAGATTTCAGATTTAGAATATTGGAGCTTGTAATATGGGACAATTTGCAAAAAAAATACTAGTTACCGGTGGAGCAGGGTTCATTGGTTCTCATTTAGTAAGAAGATTATTAAAAAAGTATCCTCAGTATCTTATCGTAAATTTGGATAAGCTAACTTATGCAGGAAATCTAACGAATTTAGAAGACGTTGAAAATCTTCCCAATTACACGTTTGAAAAAGTAGATATTGTTGATGTTTCAGCTTTGAAAAATGTTTTTGAAAAACATGAAATAACAGATGTTATCCATTTAGCTGCCGAATCTCACGTGGATCGTTCAATTGAAGGACCAATGGAATTTGTAATGACGAATGTTGTTGGTACAGTAAACCTACTTCAAGTTGCAAAAGACGCTTGGGGCAAAGAGGAAGGGCATGTATTCCACCACGTTTCAACGGATGAAGTTTATGGAAGTTTAGGAGATGAAGGATTGTTTACAGAAGAAACATCTTACGATCCAAGAAGTCCTTATTCTGCCTCAAAAGCATCATCTGATCATTTTGTTATGGCGTTTTACCATACGTATGGTTTGCCAATCAAAATGTCGAATTGCTCCAATAATTACGGAAGTCATCATTTTCCAGAAAAATTGATTCCATTAATGATTGACAATATCAAAAACAGCAAACCACTTCCTGTTTATGGCAAAGGAGATAATATACGAGATTGGCTGTGGGTAGAAGATCATGCTAGCGCCATCGACAAAATTTTTCACGAAGGTAGAATTGGTGAATCCTATAATGTAGGCGGTTTAAATGAATGGACAAATATCGAACTAGTTCATTTCCTTTGTCGCTTAATGGACAAAAAATTAGGTCGTGAAGTAGGTGATTCTGAAAAACTAATCACGTATGTTGTAGATAGAGCGGGTCACGATAAACGATATGCTATTGACGCGTCTAAATTAGAAGAAGAATTAGGTTGGACACCTTCTATTACTTTTGAAGTAGGTCTAGAAAAAACCGTTGATTGGTACTTGAATAATTCTGAATGGATTAATAGAATAACAAGTGGTGACTACAAAGAGTATTACCAAAAAATGTATGCTAATCGGACAATTTAATGGGGATTTTCAATTTTTTTGGAAAGAAAAAAGAAGTATTACAACCTTTTGATTTATCAAGGTTTAAAGTTGATATTCACAGTCATTTAATTCCTGGTATTGACGATGGATCTCAAACCATGGATGAAACAATTGCAATGTTGGCAAAATTCCAAAGTTTAGGATATAAAAAAGTCATTACTACTCCACATGTTATGTCGGATAGCTTTCCAAATACTTCAGAAAATATTCTTGCAGGTTTAGAAGATGTTCGTGAAGAAATTAAAAAAGTTGGATTAACAATAGAGATTGAAGCGGCAGCAGAATATTATTTTGATGAAACATTTATTGCGAAAATCAAAACTAAAGACTTACTGACTTTTGGTGATAATTATGTACTGCTTGAATTCGCTTTCCATTCACCCCCTCAATATATAGATCAAATGTTTTTTGAATTACAATCAAGAGGATATCGTCCTGTGGTTGCTCATTTTGAACGTTATATGTACTACCTTGGGAAAATTGATCAAGCAACCGAATGGAGACGGAAAGGAATTAATATTCAAATTAATATCAATTCGCTTTTTGGTCATTATGGGCCTGAGATTAAAAAACAAGCAGAACGTTTAATCGACGCTGGTGAATTTGATTTCATAGGAACTGATTGCCATAGAATTGAACATTTGATGTTGCTTGAAAACAGTTTGACTTCGCCATATATTCATAAAATTGGCAATTACCTTTTAAAAAATACAATCCTTTGAATCTTTTTTTAATTCGCCACGCAAAAACTGAAAAAACGTCTACTTCAGTTAACGATTTTGATAGAAAACTTGCAGAAAAAGGTCATTTACAAGCAGAAAAACTAAATGATTTCATAGCTAAGTTTGATTTCAATAATGTAGACATTTGGTGTTCAGATGCTGTAAGAACGAAACAAACACTGTCTTTTATTGATGCTCATTTTCCTTCAACAAATATCGAATTCAAAAATGAGTTGTATTTAGCTTCAGCAACTGAAATCAGAGAATTAATTTGGAATACTGAAAATGATAAAGATTTGCTAATAATTGGTCACAATGAAGGAATTTCAGATGTGGCTTCTTATTTTCTAGGTGAAAAGATCCAGATGAAAACAGCAACTTTTCTACAAATATCTTTTGATGCGGAAACTCGTCAAGAATGGAGCAACGATTTAGGTAAAACGCAATTGATTTTTAGACCTCAAGTTTAAATCACTTAATTTCCCTAAGTTTTTACGTTAACAACGCTTTGGATTCTTTCAATCTATTTAACTTTAACGCATCAAAAATAAATAACATGTTTCAAAACCTTATCGTTGAACACAAAAACGGGATTGCTTACATCACAATAAATCGTCCAAATCAGTTGAACGCGCTCAACAAAGAAACAATTGCTGAGTTACATGATGCTTTAGAAAATGCAGAATTGACTAAAGAAATTGGTGCAATCATATTAACCGGAAGTGGAGAAAAAGCGTTCGTAGCAGGTGCTGACATAAAAGAATTTGCACATTTCTCAATCGCACAAGCAGGAGAATTAGCTTTAAATGGTCACAAATCACTTTTTAACTTTGTAGAACAATTATCGACTCCTGTTATTGCAGCAGTAAATGGTTTTGCCCTTGGTGGAGGTTTGGAACTGGCGATGGCTGCGCATATACGTGTGGCTTCGACCAATGCCCGTATGGGTTTACCAGAAGTTTCTTTAGGCGTAATTCCTGGATATGGAGGAACACAACGATTGGCACAGTTGATTGGAAAAGGAAAAGCAAACGAACTTATTTTCACAGCTGGAATGATAAAAGCGGATGAAGCTTTGCAATGGGGATTGGTAAATCACGTTGTTGAACCAACCGAACTAATCGCTAAATGTGAGGAAATTGCCAATAAAATCCTTCAAAACTCTCCTATGGCAATCGCGTCGGCAATTCGTTCAGTAAATGCTGGTTTTGTTGATGGCGTGAACGGCTTTGAGACAGAAATTGAAGAATTTGGAAAATGTTTCGGTTCACCTGAATTTAAAGAAGGAACCACTGCGTTTTTAGAAAAAAGAAAAGCGAACTTTAGAGGCTAAATGGCAAATTCAATCAAACGATTATTGGGTCAGACAGCTGTTTACGGTTTGTCTTCTATAGTTGGTCGTTTATTAAACTATTTACTTGTTCCACTTTACACTTATGTTTTTGCAGATCCTGCAGATTATGGTGTTGTTTCAGAATTATATGCTTGGGTGGCCTTCTTAATTGTCCTCCTTACTTTTGGAATGGAAACCACTTATTTTCGTTTCATGCAAGAAGAAAGCGACAAGCAAAAAACCTTCAATAATGGGCTTTTAACTGTTATTGGAATTAATGTTCTATTCTTTTTACTCTTACTTTATTTCAATAATGATATTGCCACTTTCATGTTATATGAAGGACACAATGAATACATTATATTTTTAGGTGTTATTGTTGGCATAGATGCAATCACCGCTTTACCATTGGCTAAACTACGTTCAGAAGAAAAAGCATTAAAATTTGCCAGTATTCAATTCACCTCAATACTTGTAAACATCGGATTGAATTTACTTTTCATGCTGTTCTTATTCGACGCTAAACGACCTGAAGAAGGGGTTTTGTTTATTCTAATTGCCAATCTTTGCGCCTCATTAGTAAAGCCTTTATTTTTAATGGATTCCTTCACTAATCTACGATTTGATTTTGACTGGAAATTAGCAAAAATTATGTTCATTTATGCGTTTCCTCTTGTAATTGCAGGTTTTGCAGGAATTATAAATGAAACGATTGACCGGATTTTATTGAAGCAAATCATTTATGACCCTTTAGTTCCTGGTTCTTTACATGAAGCTGAATATCAAGTTGGGATTTATAGTGCGTGTTATAAATTGGCGATGTTGGTGACTATCATTCTTCAGGCATATCGCTACGCCGCAGAGCCGTTTTTCTTTGCACAAATGAAGAACGAAAACAGAAATTTAATATATGTGAAAGTAATGAATCTGTTCATTGCTTTTGTATGTTTAGTTTTCTTGGTGGTTTCTTTAAACATCGATATTTTCAAGTTATTTATTAATAACGAAAACTATTGGTCTGGTTTGAAAGTGGTACCAATTTTACTGTTAGCCAACGTTTTCTTAGGAATTTACTACAATCAAAGTATTTGGTATAAACTCAGTGGGAAAACTAAATTCGGAGCTTACATCGCAATTGGTGGTGCAATTGTTACAGTGCTTGTAAACGTTGTTTTTATTCCAAAATATGGGTATATGGCAAGCGCTTGGGCAACGCTTTTAGTGTATGCACTACAAATGTTCGCTTCTTACATTTTAGGACAAAAATATTATCCAATTCCTTATAATACTAGAAAGTTTTTAGCGTATATTGGTGGTGCACTAGCTTTGTTTTATTTGGGTTCTTCTATTGCTGTTGATTCAAAAGTAGGTCAGTTTTTCATCACAAATAGCTTAATTTTAGGTTACGTTTTATTTGTTTTTTTAGTTGAACAAAAACGTTTCCTTGGTAGCTTTTTGGGTGAACGAACTTTTTAAAACTAAGATTGTTAGTATATCACCTGTAATTCAATTATTTTTGCAATAACATTGCCTATGACACCATACAAAGCTGGACCGTTTTTGGAACAAATAGAGTTTCCAAAAGACTTGAGAGAAAAATTCTCAATTGAAGATTTACCTCAAGTTTCTAACGAATTACGACAGTATATTGTTGATGTTATTTCAGAAATTGGAAACAGTCATTTCGGTGCAAGTTTAGGAGTCGTTGAACTTACCGTTGCACTTCATTATGTGTTCAACACGCCTGAAGACCAATTAGTTTGGGATGTAGGACACCAAGCTTACGGGCATAAAATATTAACTGGAAGACGCGAAAAATTTCATACAAATCGTATCAAAGGCGGAATATCTGGTTTCCCAAAACGTTCCGAAAGTGAATACGATACCTTTGGTGTTGGTCACTCTTCTACTTCAATTTCAGCAGCGTTAGGTATGGCTGTTGCAAATCGATACAAAGGTTTAAAAAACCGTCAACACATCGCTGTAATTGGAGATGGTGCAATGACTGGCGGGATGGCATTTGAAGGATTAAACCATGGTGGTTTTGAGAAGGATGCTAATTTATTGGTGATTTTGAACGACAACTGTATGTCAATCGACCCAAATGTTGGAGCCTTAAAAGAATATCTAACAGATATTACCACTTCACATACTTACAATAAAGTAAAGGACGATGTTTGGAAATTGTTGGGTAAAATCTCCAAATTTGGTCCAGATGCTCAAACGATTGCTTCCAAAGTTTCTCAGGCACTCAAAGGAAGTTTATTAAAACAAAGTAATTTATTTGAATCTTTAAATTTCCGGTATTTCGGGCCGGTTGACGGACAAGATGCTATAGGTTTAGCAAAAGTTTTGGAAGATTTAAAAGATATTCCTGGCCCAAAAATCTTGCATTGTATCACACGAAAAGGTGCAGGTTATAAATTTTCTGAAGAAGGAAATCCAACCAAATGGCACGCACCAGGAGTTTTCAATAAGGAAACGGGGGAAATCGTAAAAGTTATTCCAAAATCGCCTCAACCACCGAAATATCAAGACGTTTTTGGTCATTCAATCGTTGAGTTGGCGGAGAAAAACGATAAAATAATGGGGGTAACTCCAGCAATGCCTTCAGGTTGTTCTTTGAATATCATGATGGAGGCAATGCCAAAACGTAGCTTCGACGTTGGAATTGCGGAGCAACATGCGGTTACATTTAGTGCTGGACTTGCAACACAAGGTTTAGTTCCTTTTTGCAATATTTACTCAACGTTTATGCAGCGTGCATTTGACCAAGTTTTACATGACGTCGCGATTCAAAATTTAAACGTTGTTTTCTGTTTAGATAGAGGTGGATTGGTAGGTGCTGACGGTGCAACACATCACGGTGCTTATGACTTAGCTTATATGCGCATGATTCCAAACATGGTAGTTTCAGCTCCAATGAACGAAGAGGAATTGCGTAATTTGATGTACACAGCTCAATTGGAAAACAAAGGTCCATTCTCGATTCGTTATCCGCGTGGAAATGGAGTAATGACTGAATGGAAAACACCTTTCAAAGAAATTAAAGTTGGAACAGGTAGAAAAGTGACTAATGGAGAAGACATTGCGATTTTAAGTATTGGCCATCCTGGAAATTTTGCGCAAGAAGCGATTCAGGAATTGAAAGATTTAGGCGTTTCTGCAGCTCATTACGATATGCGTTTTGTGAAACCAATTGATCAAGTGATGTTGCACGAAGTGTTTACGAAATTTAAAAAAGTAATTACTATCGAAGACGGCTGCATCATGGGAGGATTTGGTTCAGCTGTTGTTGAATTTATGGCAGATCAAGGTTATTCCTCGCAAATTATTCGCTTGGGAATTCCAGATAAGTATATTCATCATGGCACGCAAGAAGAGCTTTGGGCAGATTGTGGATTTGATAAAGATGCAATTGTTGAAACTGTGGTAAAGATGCTTGGAATTGTCGCTTTAGAAAAAAATAATATCCAGAAAGTGAGCTAGATTTTTTAATTATTGTAATTTGGACAATAATTTAAATATTCTAATTGTGAAAAAATCAAACATTGGCGCTTTTGCCACACTCATTTCTATCTTTTTTTTCTGGGGATTCGTTGCTGCAAGTAATGATATTTTAATTCCTGTATTCAAGAAAGCGCTTGATTTATCGCAACTTCAATCCCAATTAATTTCTTTTGCATTTTACGTTGCTTACACCGTTGGGTCTTTACTTTATTTTGCAATTTCTTCAATCCTTAAAAAAGATATTCTTAACCTTATCGGCTATCGAAATGGCTTGGCTTTAGGTTTAATTATTTCAGCAGCTGGAACTTTATTGTTTATCCCGGCATCCAATAATGCCTCGTTCATTCTATTAATTTCAGGTTTATTCACAGTTGGTTTAGGTTTTTCTTTACAACAAATAGCTGCCAATCCTTTAGCAATTCAAATGGGAGATCCTGAAAAAGGAAACATTCGTTTGAGTTTAGCTGGTGGAATCAACAACGTTGGAACTACTATCGGCCCAGTGATTGTTTCATTCGCTATTTTTGGTGGTGTTTCAAGTGAAACAGAATTAAATTTAGAAGCTGTTCAAACGCCTTATTTAATTTTAGGGGCTGCTTTCCTTGTTGCTGCAATTATTTTCAAATTTTCTTCAGTTCCAGATAGATTAGGAGATGAAAATAGTTCTTCAGAAAATGGCGGGGGAAATATTCTTGCAACTTTAAAATACCCGCAAGTTATCCTTGGTATGATTGCCATTTTTCTCTATGTTGGAGTTGAAGTTTCAACAGCGAGTAATTTACCTGAATTTATGAAGCAAAAATTAGGAACGGCTGAAAACGCAGTTGCTCCTTATGTTTCTTTGTTTTGGGCAAGTTTAATGATTGGACGTTGGACCTCAGCAGCAGGAGCATTCAATCTCTCGAAAAGCATGAAAACACTTTTAGGTATTGTTTTGCCTTTTGTCGCTTTTGGAATTTTTCTTCTTGTTAACTATTTAGCAGGAAATAAGTTAGAAGCCTTTTATCCTTATTTAGGAATTGTACTTATTTTAATCGCAGCAGATAAACTGAGCGACGGAAAGCCAGTAAAACAAATTCTTATATATTCAACATTAGGAATTATTGCTCTGTTAATTGGAATTTTTGCTTCTGGTATGACAAGTGTTTTTGCCTTTATTTCAGTAGGATTATTTTGTAGCACACTTTGGCCTTGTATTTTTACACTAGGAATCGCTGGCCTTGGCGATAAAACAAATACAGCCTCCAGTTTATTGATCATGATGATTATGGGAGGTGGATTTATTTCTACAATTCAAGGAGCCTTAGCATCAGAATCAATTTTAGGAATCCAATATTCTTACTTTGTTGGAGTTGTTTGTTTTGCTTATCTTGCATTCTTTGCTTGGCGAGTGAATAGTGAATTAAAAAAGCAAGATGTCGATAATTTTTCTTCCTCTAAACAAAATAGCCATTAATTTTACGTGTTGTAAATAACGACTTCAATAGGCATGTATCTCATTAATTTTTCAGACTTTTTCACTTCCGCATTTTCGGTAGATTGTATCATCTTTGGTTATTCAGAAGGTAAAATAAAAGCTTTGCTGATAAAACGAGCAATAGAACCATACGAAAATTTCTGGGCTGTTCCTGGTGATTTAGTTTATCCTACCGAAGATTTACCGCAAGCAGCTGAAAGAATTTTGTTGGAATTAACAGGTTTGTCGCATATTCAAATGCATCAATCTCAATCTTTTGGCAAACCGAATCGTCATCCGCAAGGTCGTGTAATTACCAGTGCTTACTTTGCATTGATTCGTATCGAAGACTTTGAAATTAAAGCTTCATCTTGGGCAGAAGATATAAAATGGACGGCCATGGATGAAATACCAGAATTGGCTTTCGACCATAATTTTATCCTTTCTGAAACCTATGCGTTATTAAAACAAAAGCTACTAAATGAACCTGTTTGTTTTGACTTACTACCCGAAAGATTTACTTTAAACGAAATGCAACAATTGTA
>CAMDGP010000008.1 GCA_945897765.1 Chitinophaga pinensis | reverse complement strand
AATTGTATAAATTGTCAGCAGAAGGGTCTTGCTCTTTTTGAATGTACTCAATATCAAAATAAAGGTTTTTATAGCGCAATTTTGTTCTTCCGCCGTAAGTTCCGACATTTTCAGGAAGAATTAAATCGGGATTATCATCTCTTTGATATTTACTAACAAAAGAACCACCAAGAACTACATCTAGGGGAAATTCTTTCATTTTTGGAAAACTTTCATTGAGGTGAACCTCCGCATCAATTGCACGTACAATTCCATCGCTTCTTTCAACACGTCCTTCTCGGAAGGCTAAGCGCTGATAACCATAAGCCGATTTTAAGGTAACACCTTTGTATGGTCGTACAATTAACCTAATTCCATCTAAAACATTGTCATAACCCAATGCGCGGTCTTCATATGACCGTAAAGCAAGACCACTTCCAAATTGCTCGTAAATTGAGCCTAAGGTAACATCGACAAAATCATTTCCATAACCAACGTAGCGCATTCCAATTCCAGTTCCGTCAAAACGATTTGGATAACCTTGAATTCGAGGCAAATACGATTCAGCTCGCATACCAGCACGAAAATTTCCATTTGTATAAAAAACATTCATGTACGAATTCAAAAGTGCTTTTTCGGGCGGCTGATTGGCACCAATAACTGAATCTGCATTTAAGTATTGGAAGGTGCTTTCTATGTTTCCAGAGAATGAACCTTGACTAAAATAGTTGAAAGAAAAAGCAACAACTAATAGGGTTACGAATAATTTTGTCATCAACGATTTTTTATTTTCCAGTCAATTTTTTTATTTCTTGTAATAATTTTTCTTCGTCACCAGGGGCATAATTATTGTGTGAATAAACAATATTTCCTTCCTTGTCAACTAGAAAAGTATGCGGAACATTATTAACACCCATCGCTCTTTTGAAATCTCCGTTTGTATCCATCCATACTTCAAAATCCCACGATTTTCCATTTACATAAACCGAAACGGCACTTTTCGTTTTTTCATCATCAATTGACACTGCAACTAAAGTAACACCTGTTTCTTCTTTCCAATCATCATAAAGCTCATGAATGGTGTTTAGTTCTTTTTTACACGGAGAACACCAAGTTGCCCAAAAACTAAAAACAACTGGACCATCAAATAAATCGGCAGTGTTTACAGACTTGCCATTCATATCCTTCAATTTTACAGAAGGAACTTTTTTAACTGTTGGCGAATGATCTTCTGCTATTTGAGAAAAACTCGAGAAAATTAAAAGACCAAAAGCGATAACTAAACTTACTTTTTTCATGTTTTATTTTTTTGACTGGCTGAATTTCAAAAACCTTGCCGAAATCAAAGTTAGAAAAAATTGATACATCTGTAAATCTTTGTTAAATTTTGATTATTGTTTTTATTATTTTATATTTGTTAACAATATAAAGAAAATGAAAAAAATATATACACTACTTTTCACGCTATTTCTAGTTTCTTCATACGCTCAAGTTACTATTAATTACGATAACCAAACAGACGATTTATCCGGTCAAACTTACACAATGGTTGCTCCAAATTACCAAGCTTTTGACGTTCCTTTTCATATTAATAATGAAACGGGATTAACAAAACAATGGAGAGTTACACGTTATCAACTAAACGTTCCAACAGGATGGTCAGACTTTCTATGTTGGGGACATGGAACAGATGCTTTTGGAGGAACTTGTTTTTCTTCCGCTCAAATGAATACTAATCCTTGGACTTCTTCTGCTTCCCAATCTTTACAGTTTGATGTAAACGATGGAGAATTTGCAAAATTGAAAGCAACTATTGATCCAGATGATTGGACTAGTGGAACCGCTCATTACAGATATTACATTGTTGAAGGAAACTCAAAAATTGATTCTGTTGATTTAGTAATTCAATTTACCGCTAATGTAGCACAAAAAGAACCAATTTCGGTTTCAATTGTGCCAAACCCTGCTGCAGACTACATTCAAATCTCTATGAATGGCGTTGACAATGCTTCTTTTAAAATGGTTGATGCTCTTGGCTCAACTATGATTAAAGAAACAATTAACTCAAATAAGAAAATCAACACTTCTGACTTCAAAAGTGGTTTGTATTTTATCGTATTTGATATCCCAGGCCAAAAGCCTATCACACGAAAAGTGATTATCAAACATTAATTTTTCGTTACCATTTATTATTGATTTTTATAGGCAGAATATTCTTTGCCTAAATTCGTATTATGTTTAAAAAAAAGAAAAATGACCGTGGGTCAGGAAAAAAAAGAAGTGCAATTACCTCCATTATAATTAAAGTATTTGAACGCAACCCAGAGCAAGAACTCACAAACAAAGAAGTTTCTACTCTCGTGGACGCTAGAGATCCAGCAGCACGACAACTTGTGTTTGATACATTGAACCTCTTAGCTGAACAAAACACACTGAAGAGAATAAATCATTTCACCTTCCAATTAGCTATCAATTCTTCCAATTATTTTGAAGGTTCAATTCAAATAACACAACGTGGATCTGGATTTGTTGTTTGTCAAGGTAGAGAAAAAGACATCTTTATTGCACCTCAAAATATTGGTCAAGCCATGAATGGAGACATTGTCAAAGTTCGTGTGTTTAAACAAGGTCCAAAACGCGATGAAGGTGCTATCGTAGAAGTAAAAGAACGTGAACGAGTGCAATTCGTAGGAACGCTAAATTTTAGAGAGCGGAATATTCTATTGGTTCCAGACAGTAGCAAAAGTGGTGTTGAAATCATTATTGCGAAAGAAAATCTAAATGGCGCAAAAGAAGGTGAAAAAGTGCTTGCAAAAATTATAGCTTGGCCAAAATCATCTTCAACACCCTATGGTGAAATCATCGCTGTTTTAGGAATGCCTGGATCTAACGATACTGAAATGCTTTCTATTCTTTATAATCAAGGCATCGACCCCGTTTTTCCTCCACAAGTACTAGATGAAGCAGAATTTATTCCCATAGAATTAGACCCTAAAGAAATTGCCAAAAGACGCGACTTTAGAGATGTATTAACTTTCACAATTGACCCAGTTGATGCCCGTGATTTTGACGATGCCATTTCTTTCGAACGTTTAGTAAATGGTCACTTGGAAATCGGTGTTCATATTGCAGATGTAAGTCACTATGTTCGACCGGGAATGGCGATGGATGCAGAAGCTTTGAAACGTTCCAATTCGGTTTATTTAGTGGATCGTGTGATTCCGATGTTACCCGAACAGCTTTCTAATATTGCTTGTTCGCTTCGTCCGAATGAAGATAAATATAGTTTTTCTGCCGTTTTTGAAATGGACGAAAATGGAAAAGTTTACAAACAATGGTTCGGTAAAACAGCTATTCACTCTAACAGAAGATTTAGCTACGAAGAAGCGCAAGAAATCATCGAAGGAAAAGAAGGAGATTACCGCAAAGAAATACTGATAATTGATAAGATTGCAAAAATCTTACGCAATAAACGTTTAAAAAACGGCGCATTAAGTATTGAATCCGAAGAAATGCGTTTCAAACTTAACGAAAAAGGAAATCCTGCTGAAGTAATTATAAAAACTTCAAAAGATGCACACAAGTTGATTGAAGAATTTATGTTACTTGCTAACAAGCACGTTGCTACATTTTTATCAAAACCTGAAAAAGGCCGCGATCCTTTCCCAATGATTTACCGCGTTCACGACAAGCCATCCATTGAAAAAATGGGACTTTTCGCCGTGTTCATTGAAAAATTTGGTCACAAAATTAATTTACAGGATCCTTCACAAATTGCCAAAAAACTCAACACTCTATTTGATGAAATTAGAGGTGAAAATGAATTTTCTTTGATTCAATCAATGGCCATTCGTTCAATGGCAAAAGCTTCATATGAAACTGAAAATATTGGACACTATGGTTTGGCTTTTGACTACTATTCACATTTTACTTCACCCATCCGCCGTTATGCTGATTTAGTGGTACACCGGATTTTACAAGAAGAGCTTACTTCTAAACAGCACCGCTATGGCTCTCAATTAAACGATATTTGTAAGCACATTTCGAAGAATGAACGTAAAGCCTCCGAAGCAGAACGTGAGTCAACAAAGTATTTCCAAACACTTTTTGTTTCTGATCACGTTGGTGAGACGTTTGAAGGTACAATTTCTGGAATCGCAGATCATGGACTCTTTGTAAGAATGGATGAAAATCACTGTGAGGGAATGGTCCCAATGATGGATATTCCTGGTGATCGCTTTTATTTTGACCAAGATAAATTCAGAATTATTGGTGCAAGAACTCATAAACAATATAATTTTGGAGATAAAGTACGCGTATCTATAAAACAAGTGAATCCGAAAAAACGCCAAATAGATTTGGAATTGGTGGTTTGATAATAATTTATTGTTAAGCTATTGGTGCTTGAAAATTTTAAACTCGCCACATTTAACGGTCAATTCTTTTATTTATAGCTGTAATGTTCTGAAATTAATTGTAAAATTAAAGAGGTATTCCGCGAGAACTTACAGGGCCTGAGATTTCACTTTTATCTAGGCTAAAAGAAAAGGTACTTCCTTTTCCAACCTCACTTCGCACTTGGATATTTTGACCATGCGATTCGAGAATGTGTTTTACGATTGCTAATCCAAGACCCGATCCACCATCATTTCTGTTTCTACTTTTTTCTATGCGATAAAAACGTTCGAATAAACGAGGGATTTCTTTACTGTCGATTCCTGGACCATTGTCTATTACTTCAATAGTAACAAGGCTTTCAAAAACCAACAAATTAATCTTTGTTTCACCACTTTCATTACCATAAGCAATTGAATTACCAATTAGATTGGTAAAAACTTGCCCGATTTTTACTCGGTCGGCAGTAACATAAATTGGGGTGTAAAACTTATCAAATTTGAGTTTTATTTTCTTCTCCTTTGCTTTTAATTCCAATGAATCAAACGTTTCTGAAATCAAATCAACAAGGTCAAATGAACGCTTTTCCATTTTCAACTCATCAACTTCCAATTTAGTTATTTGATCTAAATCCTCTAAAATACTAGCCATTCGATCAGTAGCTTTGGCGGCACGTTCCAAAAAATTTCTATTCACATTTGGATCATCTAAACCTCCATCGAGTAGTGTTAAAATATAACCTTGAATAGAAAAAATGGGAGTCTTTAATTCGTGAGCAAGATTCCCTAAGAATTCTCTACGAAAAACCTCTTGATCCTTAAGTCTTGTAATTTCAGTGTTCTTCACGTCTTTCCAATTTTTTACTTCCTGCTCAGCACTAAGAATCATAGAATCTATGTTTTCATTTGAAGGTAAGTAGGTTTTTTGATTGATTTGTATGGATTTGTAGATTAGAAATAAGCGATTGAGAATAAAGTTTTTAAGTAAAAAGTAAAATATGAAGTAAGCTAATGCACCTGAAATTATAGGGATAACAGCAATTAAATAAAGATGTAATTCAACGAGAAAAAAATGGACAAAAAGTGTAATTAAGAAACTGATTATTGTAAATGCAGCACTCCCAACTAAGATTAATAAACTTGGTCTATAGTTTTTCACTTCTCATTAAATGTATATCCAACACCTTTTATAGTGCGAATATACTCATCTCCGAGCTTTTCTCTAAGTTTTCTAATGTGAACATCAATAGTTCTTTCTCCAACAATTGTTTCATTTCCCCAAACAATTGACAAAATTTGTTCACGATTGAATACTTTTCCCGGTCTACTTGCTAATAATTCAAGTAGTTCAAATTCTTTTTTTGGAAGAATTATTTGTTTTCCTCTGATTTCTATTAAGAATTTCTCTCTGTCTATTTTCAACGAATTTATGTCTGATTCTATGGCTACCCCATGCGATTTGTCTAATCGACGTAACAAAGATTCGATTTTACTAAGCAATAATCTTGGACGAATTGGTTTTGAAATGTAATCATCAGCACCAGCTTCAAAACCTGCAATTTGAGCATAATCTTCAGCTCTAGAAGTTAAAAAAGCAATAATAGGTTGCGTGATATTTAAGTCTTTACGGATGATTTGACAGGTTTCAATTCCATCCATTTTTGGCATCATCACATCCAATAAAATCAAAGAAGGACTCAGTTGTTGTGTTAATTTCACCCCTTCTTCTCCATTGTTTGCTGTAAATACTTTGTAGCCTTCCTTACGAATGTTGTAAGATAAAAACTCTAAAATATCTGGTTCATCATCAACTAGTAAAATTGTGTGTCCTTTTGAGTTTTCCATAATAATTGTATAAAAAAAGGCTACTGAAAAATTAATCAGTAGCCTTTTGGTTTAAATTTTAATTACTTGTTTACAACCATTCTTTTTGTCAATGCATTACCATTGCTAGAAATTCTGATTGAATACATACCATTTGAAACATTCATTGTGTTGAATTCAGAAACTTGAACTCCTGATTGCTCAATTGTATTTGATTGGATAGTTCTACCCATTTGGTCAATCATTTCGATTGTAACCGCTTGGTTGTTTTGGTTGTCAAATACTACAACAAAACTTTCAGTTGCTGGATTTGGATAAATAGTGATGTTTTCAACTCCTGCTAATTCTTCCAATGAAACAGTAATTGCAACTGTGAATGATTGTGTATCAGTACAGTTTCCATTGATTGCTGTTAATACAACTGTATAAGAACCGTTAGCTGCAAAAGCATGAACTGGAGCACTTGCTGAAGAGTTAGTGAAATCACCGAAATCCCAAGAATAAGATGTTGCGCCAGTTGAACTGTTTGAGAATGTTACAACATTACCGTTTACAGTAAATGTACCTGCGGCAGTTGGCGTTGCAGTGAAAGTTACTGTTGTTGGAGCAGAAGCACCTACACCGTCACAAGCATCACTATTAGTTGTAGTAACTGTAAAGTTACCAGTTGCAGTTACTTGGATTGCTTGTGTAGTTGCATTGTTTGACCATAAATATGTATCACCAGTTGAAGCAGTTAAAGTTATTGTATCACCAGAACAAGCTACAGTTGCAGAAGCATTTACTGTTGGCGCTGGTGAAGCACTTACGTTTACAGTTGTAGCTGTAGAAGTAGCTGAACATTGGTTAGCATCAGTAACTGTAACCGTGTACGAACCTGAAGTTGTAACTGTAATAGATTCCGTTGTTGTAGCAGTTGACCAAACGTTTCCTGAGGTTGCAGATGAAGTTAAAACAACTGAACCACCTGTACAGAAAGATGTGTTTCCACTTGCGGAAATTGTAGGAATTGAAGGTAAAGCATTCACAGTAACATCAATTGCAACTCTTTTACTTTCGTCTCCATTAGCATTAACTTGGCTTACATAATATGTAAAGTTTCCAGCAGAAGTCGTACTTGGTGTTGGAGCAGTCGTTGTAAATGTTCCTCCTGTTACTTGGTTATACCAACGTAAAGAGTTACCAGATAAAGCTGTTGCCGTTAAAGCTGAAATATCTAATTGACCTTGACAATAAGTATAAGAAGTTGATGCAACAGTTGGTCTAACAACAGAATAAAATTTATCATCCATAAAAGACGCGTTAGATGCAGCAACTGAACCTGAATTCAAACGAGCATCAGGCGTAGTTCCTAAAGCTGGAAATAAATTTACCCAGTTTACTTGAGCTAAAGTTGCAGTAGAATCGTTTCCATTTGGTGACCAAAATGTAGCGTAAAAAGCACCATTTGAAGGAGCGCCTCCACTTGTTCCAGCGTTGTTTATTGTATTTGTTCCATTAGAAAAATTTGTCAATGTATTATTTGCGAATACAAGAGTATCACCATTTACATTGTTTACAACTGCTGTTCCTTCAATTGAAAGTCCTTTTTCCCAACCTGTTACCAATGAGTTAAAACAAGATGTTGCTGTATTTCTTCTTAAACGAAATGCTTTCTCGAATTTCTCACCTGAAGGTAAAACAGTTGTACCATCACCTTTTGGACCAACGATTGTAATATTAGAAAAAATTGGAGCAGTTTTAGGTTGAGCAGTTGTACCTGTACCATCATTGTCTGACTCAAAACTGTTAGAATCCCCAGCTGCGTCAGATAGATCTTTATCGCGAATCGCTAAACCAAACTGGATTTTACCTCTGTAACCGTAATCTGTATCAAAATCATCATCTAAACCTCTATAAACAATAAGGTTTTTACAATTAACTGTTCCTCCAAACCATTCATAAGAATCGTCTCCTGAAAAAGAAACTTGAAGGTGATCAACTGTTGTTCCAGATCCAACTGAACCAAAAGTGATTCCGTTCAGCTCTTTATTTACCTCTAAAGGAATACCCGGGAATTCAACCCTAACGTATTGTAAAACACCAGAATTGTCGTTATCAAATGCCCCACCAAATTGAGTGTCTGTTGAAGCAACTAAACCTTCAATACTTGCAACTCCGCCAGGTTGGTTATTTCTTGCCAAACCCAAGATTACTAAACCACCCCAATCTCCTTCTGCTCTATTTCCCACTGATTGGTTAGATGTAAATACGATAGGATTTGAAGCTGTACCAGCTGCATTAATTTTAGCTCCTCTTGTAATAATTAAAGTTGCTTGTGTAGCTTTATCACAACGGATAATTGTTCCAGGTGCAATTGTTAGGGTTGCATTGTTTCTAACATATACTTTATTTTCTAATAAAACAACCCCACTCCAAGTTGTGTTTGTTGTAATATTTGCTGAAACAGTAGCTGTGTAAGCTGTTGAGTAATCCGTGTTTTCAGGGTCAAAGTTTGACCATCCTGATGTCCAATCTGTTGCAGCTGTTGCGTCTGTAACAGGAAACGCACCTTTATAATTTGTTGGTGTCCAAAATGCATCTTGTGCATTTAAGGATGTGCCCAAGCACAATGCCGCAATTGCGAAGTAAATCTTTTTCATTTTGATATTTTTTTTGTTTGTGCAAAGGTCAGGCGCAATTCCAATGAGTGCGTTACATAAATCTTATCTATTCTTTAAGTGATTATTAAACTTTGAAAACAATTAGTTAACATGAATATATTTACCTTTTAAATTCACCACACAATCTCTTTGTTTTAAAAATCCAAAGAAGAAATGAAATAAGTTGTTTTTTATTGTAAGATAGATATGGCAATAAAAACAGAACAACAGAATTCTGAAAGAATAACTTAATTTTGTTTTCTGAATGTAATCTCTAATAACAACGAATGCGCAAACAAACAAACTTTCTTTTTTACATCCTTAGTATTTATGTTGTCCTTCAGTTTTCTTGGTGGGGTTTTCATTTAATTCAATTGAGTTTGGAGCTAGAACCCGCCAAAAACAACTTAAATAGACGTGTTTTAATGATTATTGGTGAAGGTTCTGTTTTCTTTATCTTGTTAATTTTGGGGTTAATGCGAATAAGAAATACGATTCGAAAAGAAATGGAATTATCTGCGCGCCAATCTAATTTTCTGCTTTCTGTAACACATGAGCTAAAAACCCCAATAGCTTCTACAAAATTGTTTCTTCAAACGCTTAAACGTCAAAATTTACCAGAAGAAAAACGATTTGATTTAACTCAGAAAGCCATTGAAGAAAATACGCGTTTAGAACAATTGATTGAAAATATTTTAAACGCAACAAGAATAGAAAACAAAGCATTAAAACCAATTTTAACTGAATTTCAATTTTCTGAATTTGCTCAAAAGATTGTGGAACGATTTCACAAACGAACAACGAAACCATTCATTGAAATGGATTTGAAAAACGACACGTTAATTCGTGCTGATCAATTTCTTTTGGAAACGATTCTTACAAATTTGATTGAAAATGCAATTAAATATGCAGGCGAAAATGTTGGAATAAAAGTGTACTCGAAAGCGACAACAAAAAATTTCGTTTTTGGTGTTCAAGATTCGGGACCAGGAATTGATACATTTGAACAAAAAAACATATTTGAAAAATTCTACCGTGTTGGAAATGAAGACACACGAACAAATAAAGGAAGTGGATTAGGTTTGTATATCGTGAACGAATTTATCCATCTGCATGGAGGTAAAATTTCCTATTCTACAAATGAACCGAAAGGCAGTGTTTTTGAAGTAACTTTACCATTATGACAAAACACTTTGGATTAATAATTCTCGATGGATGGGGAATTGGAAATGGCTCTAAATCAGATGCTATTGCAAACGCAAAAACTCCTTTTATGAATCGTTTGTTGAAAAATTATCCCAATGCTACCCTTAAAACAAGTGGTGAAGATGTCGGTTTACCAACTGGTCAAATGGGTAATTCCGAAGTTGGACATTTGAATATTGGTGCTGGAAGAATTGTTTATCAAGAATTAACTCGTATTAATAAATCCATCCGCAATAAAGAATTTCAGCAAAATAGCACCTTGATTACCGCTATGGAAGAGGCGAAAAAACGTAACTCTAAAATTCATTTTATCGGTTTAGTTTCAAAAGGTGGCGTTCATAGCTCACAAGAACATTTGTACGCTTTGTGTGAAATGGCAAAAAACCATGGGTTACAAAAAGTGTTCATTCATGCATTCACCGATGGAAGGGATTGTGACCCTAAAAGTGGACTCGGATATTTACAAGAATTAGAAGAACAATTGACGCTTTCTACAGGGAAAATTGCTAGTATCGTTGGACGTTACTTCGCAATGGATAGAGATAATCGTTGGGAACGTGTTAAAAAAGCTTACGACCTAATGACAAAAGGGATCGGAGCTCATTTTACAACTTCTCAGGAGGCAATGAGTTTATCTTATTCCAATGGAATCACAGATGAATTTATCGAACCGTGCTTACTTGATGCTAACGGTTTGATCGAAGAGGGAGATGTAGTGGTGAATTTCAATTTCAGAACCGATCGTCCACGGGAAATAACGATTGCTTTAACGCAAAAAGCCTTTCCTGAATTTGAAATGCACCCTTTAGATTTATACTATTGCACAATGACAAATTACGATGCAACCTTTAAAAATATGCACGTAGTATTTGCCAAAGACAACTTAACCAATACCTTAGGAGAAGTGCTTTCAAAAGTAGAAATGACACAGGTTCGCATTGCTGAAACCGAAAAATATCCGCATGTAACCTTCTTTTTCAATGGCGGAAGAGAAACAAACTTCTCACTTGAAGATCGCATTTTGGTTAATTCTCCAAAGGTGGCAACTTATGATTTGCAACCTGAAATGAATGCGTTTGAAGTTAGAGATAAAATAGTTGCTTTTATGAAAGAAAAACTACCAAATTTCATCTGTTTAAACTTTGCAAATCCAGATATGGTTGGTCATACTGGGGTTTATGAGGCAGTTATAAAAGCAGTAGAAACAGTAGATACTTGCCTTCAAAACGTGGTAGAAAAAGGTTTGGACTTAGGCTATGAGTTTTTAGTTATCGCTGATCATGGAAACGCTGATTTTGTTATCAATGATGACGGAAGTCCAAATACAGCTCATAGTTTAAATCCAGTTCCTGTTGTTTTGGTTACCAAAGATGAAAGTGTACACTTGAACAATGGAATTTTAGCAGATGTAGCTCCAACTATACTTCACCGTATGCAAATTGCATCTCCAATTGAAATGACTGGAAAAACGTTGTTGAAATTAGCTAATTAATAAAAAATGGAGAAAATAAGCATCGGGATTTGGAGCGATATTGTTTGCCCATTTTGTTTTATAGGAAAAAAGAAATTAGAAAAAGCAATTTCAAAGTTAAACCTTTCGGAACAAGTAGAAATTGAATGGCATAGTTTTCAACTCGACCCAGAGTTTCCAAAAGGAGAATCAATTCCATCTTCTGAGTACTTAGCTAAGCGCAAGAATTTTCCGCCTGAACAAATTAATGCGATTCAACAACAATTAACTACAAACGCAACACCTTACGGAATTGATTTTCAGTTTGAAAAATCACTTTCATTCAATACATTTGATGTTCATCGCTTATGGCAATGGAGCAAAACTTTAGGTAAAAGTTCTGAGTTGAAAGAAGCTTTAATGATAGCCTATTTTACAGATGGAATCGATTTATCGAAAGAAGAAAATATTTTACAAGTTGTCGAAAACTGTGGTTTAGACAAGTTAGAAGCCGAATCAATTTTAAGATCGAATCAATTTTCAAATGAGGTTGACGAGGATATTTACCACGCTAGTCAAATTGGAGTGAAAGGTGTACCTTTTTTTGTAATTAATAACCAATTTGCAATTTCTGGAGCGCAGGAAGACAGTGTTTTTGAAAATGCACTTATGAAAGTTCGTGTTTGAAGAATTTTTTAGAATTGAAAATATTCACTTGATCTTTTTCTCAAACAAAGTTGTCATTTAAAATAAACAAATGAGTACCAACAAAACCGCAGCGCAAAACACTTCCATTGCACAATTCGATTACGATCTTCCAGAAGAACGCATTGCAAAATATCCCTTAGAACCGAGAGATAGCAGTAATTTATTGGTGTATAAAAACGGAGAAATACAGTCCGATATTTATTCCAAATTACACGAACATTTGCCAGAAAATACGCTTTTGGTAATGAACAACACCAAAGTCGTAGAGGCGCGTTTGTTATTCAAAAAAAATACCGGAAGCACGATTGAGATTTTCTGTTTAGAACCGCACGAAAGTTATCCCGATATTACCTCAGCGATGTTGCAAACGAATACCGTTTTGTGGAAATGCTTGGTCGGTGGAGCAAAAAAATGGCGCGATGAACAGTTGGAAATGACTTTTGAGGTGGACGCTACAACATACGTTTTAACTGCCAAAAAAGTCGAGCGTTTATCGGATTCTTTTTTGATTGAATTTTCCTGGAATAAACCAAATAGTAGCTTCGCAGAAATCTTGCATAACGCCGGAATTATTCCACTTCCACCCTACTTGAAACGCGACACTGAAGAAAAAGACAAAACAACTTATCAGACCGTTTATGCCGAATTTGATGGTTCCGTTGCGGCTCCAACTGCAGGTTTGCATTTTACAGAAAATGTCTTTGAAAAACTCGCAACTAAAAATATAAGCCACGATTTTGTGACCTTACACGTGGGCGCAGGAACATTTAAACCTGTGAAGTCAGAAACGCTTGGTGAACACGAAATGCACGCCGAATTTATCGATGTGAAGCGCGAACTGATTTCCAAGATTGCAGAAGTGGATTCAACCATTGTTGTTGTCGGAACTACCTCTTTGCGCACTTTAGAAAGCTTGTATTGGATGGGAGTGAAAACCATTGTTAATCCGCAACTTTCAATGGAATCTATCGCTTTACAGCAATGGGACGCTTATGAGTTGCCACAAAACTACAGTAAAAAAGAAGCGTTTTTGGCGCTTGAAACTTGGATGGAAAACAACAATTTGGAACGCTTGATTACTAAAACTCAATTGCTCATTGCACCAGGTTACGACATCCGAACGGTGAATGGAATCCTAACCAATTTCCACCAACCACAATCAACTTTATTGTTATTGATTCACGCATTTGTTGGCGAGGAATGGAAAACAATTTACGACTATGCTCTTGCAAATAACTACCGCTTTTTAAGCTACGGCGACGGAAGTTTGTTGTGGAAAGCGTGAGGTGGAAGTAACGATGCCTTCGAGAGCCTCAGTCATCGTTGTTCAATAATTTGATTTGAAACTATTATTTATTCTTAGATTCAAATAACAAATGCAACTTTTAGATTTGATGGAAAGAGAAATCACTTTTATCTCTTCACTTTTAACTTTTAATTCTAAACTTTCAGTTATCCGTTTTCAACTTTCAACTCCTTTCCCTTTTTCCAACTAAAAAAAATCCTACATTTGTAATCATAAAAAATTCCTATGTTAAAAATAAAAGTTGTAAACCCTGTAGTAGAATTAGATGGCGATGAAATGACGCGCATCATCTGGAAATTCATCAAAGACAAATTGATTTTACCTTACCTTGATTTGGATATCAAATATTACGATTTAGGTATCGAAAAACGCGATGAAACCAATGACCAGATTACGGTTGACGCTGCAGAAGCAATCAAAGAATACAAAGTAGGAATCAAGTGTGCAACGATTACTCCAGACGAGCAACGAGTTGTAGAATTCAACTTGAAGTCTATGTGGAAATCTCCTAATGGAACAATTCGTAACATTTTGGACGGAACTGTTTTCCGTGAGCCAATCGTTATGCAAAACGTACCACGTTTGGTAACAAACTGGACTGCTCCAATCATTGTTGGACGTCACGCTTTTGGTGATCAATACCGCGCTACGGATGCAGTTTTCAAAGGAAAAGGTAAATTAACAATGACGTTTACTCCTGAAGACGGTGGAGAAACTCAAACATTTGAAGTATATAATTTCAAAGGTGACGGTGTAGGAATGGCAATGTACAACACTGACGAATCAATTCGTGGTTTTGCATATAGCTGTTTCAATATGGCACTTTCTAAAAAATGGCCTTTGTATTTATCTACAAAAAACACCATTTTGAAAAAATACGATGGTCGTTTCAAAGATATTTTCGATGAAATTTACCAAGCAGAATTCAAAGCGAAGTTTGAAGCTGCAGGAATCGTTTATGAGCACCGTTTGATCGATGACATGGTTGCATCCGCATTGAAATGGCACGGTAACTTCGTTTGGGCTTGTAAAAACTACGACGGAGATGTTCAATCAGATACAGTAGCACAAGGATTTGGTTCTTTAGGATTAATGACTTCTGTTTTAATCACTCCAGACGGTGAAATCATGGAAGCGGAAGCTGCTCACGGAACGGTTACACGTCACTACAGAGATCACCAAGCAGGAAAAAAAACATCTACAAATCCAATTGCTTCTATTTTCGCATGGACAAGAGGTTTGGCGTTCAGAGGAAAATTAGATGGTAATCAAGAATTGATCGATTTCTGTAACACATTAGAGAAAGTTTGTATCGAAGTTGTTGAATCTGGTGTTATGACAAAAGATTTAGCGGTTTGTGTTCACGGAAATAAAGTGAACCACGGCGAACACTATGTTTACACTGAAGAATTTTTAGATGCACTCGACAATGGTTTGAAAGCAAAAATGAAATAATAGACTAAACAATTTTATAATTAGATTTCATATAACTTTAAGGGCTCAATTAGAGCCCTTTTTTATGCGATTAACTTTTTTATTCTTATTCGTTTCTATTTCTTCGTTGTTTTCTCAAGCTTTCCCTGAAGGCTGGTTGGGAAAATATTCCGGAACAATGGAAATCATCAATGGGATGAACAAACAAGAAGTAGCTGTTGATTTTGAGCTGTTGGAATTGAAGAAAGATAGTTTGTGGTCATATAAGATGACCTACAAAACACCTAATCAAGCTCCCTTAGTAAAAGACTATTTGCTGCAACGTTCTGGAGCCGCTTGGACATTTGTCATTGATGAAAAAGACGGCATACAAATCGATGTACGATTAATGGGAAATGTCCTTTACGATTTTTATGAAGTCAACGGAATGTTTTTTACCTCTCGCCTTTCCAAAGAAAAAAAAGGTCTTTTCTTCGAGCTTATGGGCGGAATGAAAAGTGATTTTCGTAAAACCACTACAGGCATCAGTGAAATAACGGAAGTTTACTCTTATCCTCCTGCTTTCGTTCAACGTGTTCAACTCAAAAAAATCAACTAATATGCGCTTACTTTTTTCCGTTTTCGTTCTTTTTCTTTTAGCTGCTTGTAAACCCATCGAACCGCTTGCTCCTAATCAACGTGTACTCGAAAAACCGATAGATAATCCAATTATTTCGAACGTTTCTATTCCAATTGAAATTGATTTGAAAAAACAATTGAAACAAGTTGAGTCATCGCTTCCAAAAACATTTGATGGAAAAGAAGAACAATGTGAAGGAATCAGTTTTGCTTATAAATTCGTGCGTGAACCAATTGATTTTACTTTTAAAACAAGCGAATTGTACTATGAAGTGGATGGTAAATTTGAACTGAAATTAAATTATTGCCCAAAATGTCACGAACTATGGGATGGTGGTTCATGTACCGTTCCTCGTGTTTATGCAAGTTGTGGCGTTGGAGAACCAATGCGTCGCGTCAAAGTGGGCTACGCAACAAGTGTTGATATTAATAACAATTATAAATTTCAAGCAAAAACAGAATTGAAAAAATTTGAGATTCTAGACCCATGTAAAATCACGGTTTTCAATTACGATGCAACTTCTGAGGTGAAAAAACAAGTGAAAAAGCAACTTGAAAAATTAGAAGATGAAATCGACAAACAAATTGAAGGTGTTGATTTAAAAGCAATGATAGCAGATGTTTGGAAAGAATTGCAAAAACCAATTGCTTTAGATACTTACGGATTTATGTACCTTTTTCCAAAATCGATGGCTTTTAGTCAACCTACTTTTAGCAAGGATAAAGTGAGCATAAATTTGAATTTAGGCGTTTCGCCGATTGTAAGTACCAATACCCGCGAAATCAAAGAAACTTCTCTCCCAAAATTAGAGGAATATAAAAAGAAAAAAGGCTTCGATTTATCCATTGATATTAAAGCTTCCTATGATTCCCTTTCGTCGATTTTAAACAAACAAATGAAAGGAAAAGTGTTGGACTTAAAAGGAAAAAAAATCATTGTGACGCAACTTGGAATCGACGGAACACAAGACAATAAAATGCTGTTTAAAATGTCTTTTGAAGGTGCTAAAAAGGGTACGTTATACTTAACTGGTGTTCCGCAAATCGACACCGTCAAACAAGTGCTTTTCATGGATCAATTGGATTTTGATTTAGAAACAAAAAGCGTTTTATTGAAGTCTGCGAAATGGTTGTTCAGTGATCGAATTTTATCGGAAATCAAGAAAAATGCTGTATTTGAAATGGCTCCTTTGTTAGAGGACAGCCGAAAAATGATTTCTGAACAATTGAGTACCAACCTCAACGAAGACATTTCTATGAAAGGAACCATTGATGTTATTAAAATTCAAACCGTTTATTTGAGTGAACGTTCGATTGTTGTGCGGACACAATTAAGCGGTGATTTGAAACTAAAAATGAAATAGTGCGTTAAAACGCTTGTGAGAAACTTCATTTTTACCGTTTTATTACTTTCGAGTTGCTTTTTTTCGTTCACACAAAAGAACGATATTAGTCTATGCCGTGGAAGTGTGCAACTGGATGCAGGAACTCCCTACAGCTTAAGTTTTACAGGTAAAAAAGGAGTTGATAAATCCAACGTTTACGGGTATATCAAAAACATGAGTGTTTCCAAAAATGCTATCTGGTCGAAATTTGAGCCCGGAAAAAGAGGAAAACTTCAAATCAAATGTAAGTCGCAAATCGACAGTTTCCACATTGTTATTTTTAAAACAAATGTTGGTTCAAGTTGCATCGATTTAGCCGCGAAGAAAGCGGAACCTGTGTTCATGAAAATGAAAACTAACTGCTTAGAATTAGAAAATGTTTCCGTTGATTTGTTAGATGGTTATGAATATGTTATTCTCTTCATAACACAAGAAAAAAGCAAAGCTAAAGTTGATTTTGAACTGAAATTTACGCCAACCGATGAAAAAGGAAAAGAATTTGTGGACACACTTACAATGAATTTAGTTTATAACAAAGCCAAGCCAATTTATTCCATTCATATCATCAATGTAATCACAAAAAAACCTGTAACAGCTCGTATTTCGATTTCTAGTGAGTCTGAAATTGATGGAACATATTTTGCGAGTGATTTGTTCTTAAACCTTAGCAAAACCTTGAAAAATTGCACGATAAAAATTGATGCGGAAGGTTACAATTCAAAAGACCTTTTGGAATACAAAATTTCCAGTACTGGTCACACCAAAGACACGATTAAACTCTTACCTTTCAAACGAGGCACAACCGCAAAACTAGACGAGATTTACTTTTCGCCTGGATTAGCAACAATTCTAGAAGATTCTTATCCTCGTTTAGAACGTTTACGTGATTTTATGGTTTTGAATCCACAAATCTCTATCGAAATTCAAGGACACGTCAACGAAGACAAAACATTTAGTGGTTTATTTTCTGTTCGTTTATCCAAGAAAAGAGCCTTACGAATCTTAGACTTTTTAGTAGAATCAGGAATCGATCCAAAGCGTTTGACAGCCATCGGTTTCGGAAATTCAAAGCCAGTTTACCCCGACCCAAAAGACCCCCTTCAAAAAGAAGCTAACCGCCGTGTTGAGATTTTGATTAAGTAGTTTTTTTATTACTTATTAGTTTAAAATACTACCTTTATTTTATTTTTATGAAAAATTTGCTGTTTTTATTCTTACTAATAACTATTAACTCAAATGTTTTTGGTCAAAAAATAGTGGTAAAAGGAAATGTTAAAAATGGAGCATTCGGAAATAGTATTGGTTCAATAATTGAAGTTTTTCACAATGGTGTTGAACTTTCTAAGACACAAACAGATATTAATGGGAATTATTTGATTGAAATTAATGTAGGAAAAGGCGAAAAGATAGGTGTTTTGAGTACTATTTTTTCAGAAGAGACAAATAAAATTGTTGAGGTTATTAGCGATACAATAATTGTAGATTTTAATTCAACGACATTAACTAATTCAAATTTAAAAACGTTTTCATCATTTAAAAAAAATAGTAGTCCTGGAAATGAATTACAATTATTTTCTAAACACATGTACATTGGATATTCACTTACTATGTTAGGTAGCGCTGTTTTTGCAACTTCAGCATATAGTTCTATTTCTTCAAATAAGGTACCTGTTGGTGGATATGTAGTCGGTAGTGTTATTACTTTAGTTGGATCAATATTTCTTATAGAAGCACCAATCCACATTAAAAAAGCTGGGTTACTTTTAAATGAAAATGGAGTCGGAATAAAAATTAAACTTTAGTACTTTTAAAGATAAAGAAGAGTTGACTTCTTAAATAGAGAAAGATAAAGTTGGGGTCAAGTTTTTTAAAATCCAGTTATTAATATTATAGCTAATTTCTTCTCCTTTTTAAATTATTTAACTTAATATACCCACTCCCATTACGATAGCTATCTATGATTCAATTCTTTATTTAGTAATTAATAAACATTTTAGTTACACCTTTCGCGATGATTAGCTCGCAATTCCTAAGCATTATGTACTTCCGTTTGCAGTCCGCGAATTTACAAATCCGCGAATCTGCAATACTTAATACTTCAATTTTCCCTACTTTTACAAAAACAAAACAAATGTCTTCTCAAATTATTCCTATCGGCGCTGACCACGCGGGTTTTCAGCTTAAAGAAACCATCATCAAACACTTGACCGCAAAAGGTAAACACCTCGAAGATTTTGGCTGTCATTCCGAAGAAAGCATTGATTATCCTGATTATGCGCATCCTGTTGCAAACAAAGTTGAAGCAAACAACGGAATGTTTGGAATTTTGATTTGTGGCTCAGGAAATGGTATCAATATGACCGCAAATAAACACCAAGGAATTAGAAGTGCTTTGTGTTGGAAAAAAGAAATCGCTGAGTTAGCTCGTCAACACAACGACGCAAATATTCTTGTTTTACCTGCTCGCTTTTTAACTGAAGCAGAAGCCTTGGAAATTGTAGACGTATTTTTTAGCACAGATTTTGAAGGAGGTCGCCATCAGAAACGTATTGATAAAATCGGATGTCATTAAAAACTATATTCCTTTTCGCTGTCCTTTTTAACACTTGGAGTTTATATTCTCAGTTAGATAACACCTACTTTTTCAACGGTAAAAAAGACTCTGTTTTCTACCGAGAATACGCCAATTCTTTCTATGCTGAAAAAGGATTTCCAGTAAATTTTGACGGTACATTTATCATTGAACGCACCAGTAAACACAAAACATATTTAATCCAAATGATGGATACTGTTACGCGTTTGGAAGCAGAAATGATTTTGTTCGATTACCTTGTAAATCCTGAAACAAATGAACGAGAAAAAGTTATAATTGATAAGTTTCCCGTAAAATTAAAAGGATCTCCTCGTAAAACGGTCTTTATAGGCAATGTTTATTCGGGAGAAAAAATCGATCCGAGTAACTTAAACTTTTAAATAAAACTTCCCGATGAAGGATTAGAAAGCAACACCACAATAACGCAAATTGATATCGCTTACGACTCGACAAGCACCACAGTTAAAGGTTCAAAATTATCGGAAGTTGTCAAACAAAACATCAGCAAATTACCTGAAGGAACTATTCTAAAATTCGATATTCACTATCTTGATTTAAGAGGAAAACCAGCCGTTCTAAAAACGGAGTTTGTGAGGTAAAGTGGTAGATTTCTTCTATAAGTACATTCGTAATCAATAATTAATTGAAAAATTCTATCCTAATCTGAAAAACGAAATTCTAAAAGATACTTATTTCTTAACCTTACTTTCAATCGTCCAAGCAATAACTGCTGCTCTTTGTTTTGCTAATTCCACTTTTTCGCCTTCAAAAAGTTCGTCGATTGTTTCATTAAACAAAGCAAGCCAACGTTGAAAATGAACAGGTTCAAGTGGCATATTCAAATGTTTTTCGACGACATTTGTAGTATAACCAGGTTCATCGAGCAAGACAAAACTCCAAAAGTGAATCATTTTAGGTAGATGCGCTTCAAAATCTAAGTGTTTAAAAAAGGGCATAAGAGATTCGTCTTTTAAAACTTTTGAATAGAAAACCTCCACCAATTGGCGTACATCTTCGTTGTTTAGAATTGCTTTCATCCTTCAAAATTACGATTAAAAGACTTTTTATTTCTAAATTAGGGCAAAATCCAAAGTATGACTCGATTTCTACTGCTTTTTATTCTAACAATCTTTTCATTTATATCCTTTTCTCAAGTATATAATGGTACTTACAAGATAAAAACTCCACCAGCAAAAGCAGCAGGATGCGCACCTCCAACAACGACCACTTTTATGGAGTTGAACAACGTTCGTGCAATGATTCATACAGCAGGAAATCTTTGGCAAATTCCGAATATGAATAATTCAATGTATGAGGTGCCAAAAAATTCTGGAATCATGGCGCTTTTTACAGCGGCCCTTTGGCTGGGAGGAACTGATGTAAATAATCAATTGAAACTAGCCGCTTTACGTTATCGAAATGGTCAAGATTATTGGTCGGGACCTTTGTCAAATGTTACAGCAGAAACCAATTATGAAAACTGTAAAAAATACGACAAACACTTTGTGACAACTCAAGACATGGTGCGTGAATTCAACGCATGGTATGAAGCTGGAATTGCAGATAATGAAAACGGAACGAATACACAAAATGAATTATTTCCTGGGTATAAGGTTCCAGAAGTAATAAAAAAATGGCCTGCGCACGGTGACGTTTCGCAAGGTCAAGATTATTATTTAGCGCCCTTTTTTGATTTCAATAGCGATGGAAATTACAATTATGAAGATGGTGATTTTCCTTGGTATGATTTGAAGCGAACGAAAGAATGCAGTGTTGACCGCAAAGTTTCCCTTTATGGTGATCAGAATTTTTGGTGGGTCATGAACGATAAAGGAAATATTCATACCGAAACGGGTGCGGACCCAATTGGGATGGAAATTAGAGCACAAGCTTTTGCATTTTCTTCCAATGATGAAATCAATAACATGACTTTTTATAATTATGAATTAATCAATCGTGGAACACAAACGCTTTACAATACCTATTTTGGATTTTTCACTGATGGTGCACTCGGTGATCCGCAAGATGACTATACCGGTTGTGATGTCAATAGAGGTTTAGGATACTACTACAACGGTGATAGTTACGATGGTGATAATGCAGGCTATAAAGGTTATGGTTATTCGCCTCCAGCAGTTGGTGTTGATTTTTTTGAAGGACCTTACCAAGATAACGACGGAATCGATAACGCTTTTGGAATTGGTAACAATGAGGCATTAAATGGAATAGGTTATGGTGACAATGTGATTGATAATGAACGCTTTGGAATGCGGCGGTTTTTGTATTATTCCAATACGACAAATGGGGCAAATCCGAGTCAAACGGATCCCACTAGCGCTTCTGATTATTACAATTACCTTAAGGGAATTTGGAAAGATGGAAGCAAATTTGTGTACGGAGGAAGTGGACACATTTCGTCGCCTGAAGCAAATCCATTAGTCCCTTGTGATTTTATGTTTCCAGGAACAACTGATCCCTTAGGCTGGGGAACTGGTGGCATTCCACAAGCAAACTGGACAGAGCAAACAGCCAATAATACTCCAAATGACCGACGTTTTGTGCAATCTGCAGGACCTTTCGTTCTAAAACCTGGAGCAGTGAATAATATTACTGTCGGCGTAGCTTGGGCACGTTCAACAACCGGAGAACCTTTTGAGTCAGTTGAAAATTTAAGACGTGCAGATGATAAAGCTCAAGCACTTTTTGAAAATTGTTTTAAAGTATTAGAAGGTCCGCACGCTCCTGATTTGCAAATTCAAGAATTAAGCAACGAAGTAATATTGACTATTTCAAATCCGTCAAACTCTAATAATTTCAATGAAAAATATGCTGAGTTTGATCCATTTATTGTTTCTGGAAATCCAAATTCTGATAATTTTTATCGCTTCCAAGGCTATCAGATTTATCAATTAAAAGACAATAAAACATCTGTTTCTGACTTAGGTGATCCTGCAAAAGCAAGATTAGTTGCGCAATGTGATAGTAAAGACAACATTGGAAAAATCATCAATTTTGAATTCAGCGACGATTTGAACGCAAGTATCCCTGTTGAACGTGTAAACGGAGATAACAAAGGAATTCATCACAGTTTTAGAGTAGATAGGGATTTATTCGCTTTAGGAGGTCCGAAATTGGTGAATTTTAAGCGTTATTATTTCATTGCGGTTGCTTATGCACACAACAATTTCAAACAATATATTCCCGATGATCCAAGTTCGATTGACGGACAAAAGAAAAGGTATATTGCTAGCCGAAAAGCAGCAGTTGGCGAAGTGAAAGTAATAGAAGCAATTCCTCACAATCCGCAACCAGAAGCAGGAGGAACTTTACACTATTTAGAATATGGAATGTCGCCAGAAATCACCATATTAGACGGTAACGGTAACGGAAATAGAACTTTAGAATTGACTGATAATTCGCTTGCAACAATACTTGAAAACGGATTCTTTGACACACCAACTTATAAAAATAGCAAAAGCCCAATTAATGTCAAAGTTGTTGATCCATTGAATTTAGCAGATGGTTACTTTGAATGTAAATTCAGAAATTACTCCGTTGGGACCTCAGGAAACGCAGCAGATACAGCTTCGTGGGTTGTTTATCGTTACGACGAAAAAGATGGAGAAATTCTCGATTCGGTTATTTCTCAACTAACGATTGCTAACGATAACGAACAAATCATTCCGCAATGGGGAATTTCAGTTCAAATTTACCAAGAGAAATATTTGGTAACTACCGGAGCTGGTTTATCATCAAAGACAACAACAATGATTGAGTCTTCCTTAACATTTGCAGATTCTTCTAAACGTTGGTTAACAGGCGTGCAAGACAACGATGCGTTTTACCCAACCAATTGGATTCGTTCTGGAGATTACAGTCCCGATTTGGATTTAGATTGTTTACCTGATGGACCATCTTATTTAAATCCGTGCAATTACAAAGATGAAGTTACAGTTGATGACGACAGCAAGTTTGAAGGAATACTAGATGGAATTATTGCACCGCATCGTTTAGTGGGTTATCAAGCGGATTACATGCCTTTAAGTTACTATAATTCTACAGCTGGTCCTGGCTCAGCTAAATCAAATTCTTCTATTAGTTTTTTACCGAGTGTTAATATCGTTTTCACGACCGATCAATCTTTATGGACCCGTTGCCCTGTTATCGAAACAGGAAGAGATGCCAATTTAAATATTGGGAATGCTTTGCCTGGTGGAATGCGCAAAAGTCCAAGTGTTGGTAAAAATGGTTTACCTGACGGAACAGGAAACGGAATGGGATGGTTTCCTGGTTATGCGATTGACTTGGAGTCGGGAGCTAGACTTTATATGGCTTTTGGAGAAAATTCATTCTTAGGTGGCGAAAATGGTGCGGACATGATTTGGAATCCAACGGATAGATTGGTAAGCAATGCTGGGTCACCTTTAATGGGGGGCGTGCATCCGATTTATGTATTCAGTTACAAGCAAGCAAGCATCAATGGCTATGTTTCTGGTTTTGATTTTCCTGCTTATATTCCCAGTGAAGCAGAAAACACAGCAGGTAATTTCCTTTTTCAAAAATGGTCTGAAGTGGAAACAAATTCTGCGCAAGCGAAGAGAGAACTTTATGGAAGTTTGACATGGGTGATGTATCCAATGTTGCGAACAGGACAAAGTTTACTTTCAACAGAAGCCACGATTAAACTTCGCATCAATAAAGAATACAAAAACCTAATAACCACAGGGAAAAACGGAGGAAAACCAATGTATTCCTGG
>CAMDGP010000007.1 GCA_945897765.1 Chitinophaga pinensis | reverse complement strand
TTTTTCTTTGGCATTTATCTGAAGCGAATGCGCTAGAATGGAAGATTTTTGCCCGAGATTGAAATACGCGTGATTGGTTAAATTCATAAGTGTTTCGGTTTGGGTTGAAGCTGTATAAGTAATTTCCAATCCTCGATCACGCGTTAATTCAAATTTAGCTTCGATGTTTACATCTCCCACAAAACTGTCTTCACCTGAATTTAAATCGCAACGCAAGGTTAAAAATGATAATTCAGCGTCGTTTTGATAGGCAACACACTCCCAGTTTTTAAAACTAATTCCATTTTTTCCGCTGTGAAGTAGAATTTCGTTTTCAGGAATCGATTTATCAATTAAAGTGTTTCCTGAGTTTCGAATTCTTCCTGCAAATCTTCCTATCGTTTTCCCGAGATATTGAGTGTCTCTTTGAGTTTCATCAACATATTTTTCTTGCGCTGCATAACTCAAAATCAATGGTATTATTTCTCCTGATTGCTTGGTAAATGAAAAAGAAACAAGTGTTGCACCTAAGGTTGAAATCTCACAACGCAGGCCATTTCGATTATTTAATTCAAATATTTCAGGCATCTACCAAAAAATTAAAGCATGTCGAATTTAATGAAATAGTCATTAAGTATACGAAAGTTTCGCAGGATTTGAAATCCTGCGAAACTTTCGTTGGAAATCCTGCGAAACTTTCGTTGGAAACCCTGCGGAACTTTCGTTGGAAACCCTGCGGAACTTTCGTTATTTCTTTCAAAAAAACAAACTCAAATAAAACTACCACTGTAATTGGTGATAAACATTTCTAATCCTTTCATCATGGATTCATCATGTTTCCACCCTCTTTTTTACGCATTTCATGACCTTTACTGAACATTTTCTGAACAGCTATTTGTCCATTAGGTGTGTAGATAGTGAATAAACCGTCTTTCAATCCGTCTTTATAACTGATTTCATGCATCACCTCTCCCCTACGTCCTAATTGTTTAAAAGTGCCGTGCAATTTTCCGTTTTTGTATTCCGAAATGATTGTTGGAACAACTCCTCCAGGATAGTAATCGTACCAGGTTCCATGTTTAACTCCGTTTTTATACTGCCCTTTCGCTTTAATTTGAAAGTCAATTTGCGAGTATGCTTCATATTTACCATGTGGTTCACTAACCGTTTCTTTCATCCCCATCACTGCAACGCCATTAGAATAATTTTTACGCGTAAGAATTTTATAGTGATTTACTTCCTTCAATCGACCGTTGTTATAATAGTCGCGCCATTCTTTAACTTGTAAATTCTTTTTGTAATGACCTTCCAAAACCAACGTTCCATCAGGTGTGTATGAAAACCACTCGCCATTTAACATTCCTTTTTTGAAAGTCGATTTATTCTTTAATTTTCCGCTTTCCCAATAGTTTTGCCAATCTCCAGTTTCTTTTCCTAGGTGATAAGTGCCAGACATTAAAAGTATTCCTGTTTCATACCATGTCTGCCATAATCCTTCCTTTTGGTCGTTTAAGAAATCGCCTTTTTTAAATTCTTTTCCATTCTCATATAAATAGCGCCAAGTTCCTGTTTTCTTTCCTTTATCGAAGTTTGCCGAATAGGAAAGTCCACCATCGGGATAGTAATATTCCCATTTTCCATCTTGTTTATCTTCGGCAAAAGAACCAGACATTTCGACATTTCCATTTTCAGTATTCCAAGTCCATTTGCCTGTTTTTTTACCTAAATCATACGTTCCTTCTGTGTCGATTTTTCCTTCAGCATAATAAACAAGATAATTTCCGTTCAAAGAATCGTTAAGAAAATTTTCCTTTTTTTCTAAGGTGCCGTCGAAGAAATAATATTCCCAAGGACCATTTTTCTTTCCATTTACAAATTCTCCTGCAACTGAAAGTACACCATTTGCGGTTCGTTCTTCAAAAATTCCAGTTTTTAAACCGTCTTTAAACGTGTACATTTCTTTGGCAACTCCATTGGTATAAAAGGATTTTATAAACCCATTACCATCCTTGACAGTTTGTGCTTGCAACGAATCTTCTTCCCAAAATGCACGAAGGTAAACTGTGTCATTCACAACTTCTTCTGTTTTCCAAGGGCGACCATCATTGTAGAAATAATCCCATTTTCCATCTGGACTTCCTAAAATGTAATTTCCTGAAACGATTAATTTTCCATTTTCATTAAATTCTTTGAAAGTTGAATCGGGAACATTGTAGGTGAAAAAACTGACCGTTTTAATTTTCTTTGAAGGGAAATAGACAATTTGTTTTCCATGAATACGATTTCGGAAATACATCCGATCTTCTTCCAGGATTCCATCATAAGAATAAAATTGCCACAAGCCATGTTTTTCCGTTTTATTCAAAACAACTTTTTCTTCATTCACATAATAAGAACCAATTGCTTGTAAATGTTTTTTCTGATTATCCCAATAAATTCGAGCTTTTGGAGAAAGGTTTTCCTTCAGAATTTTTTCATATTGACCGAATACTTGATTGAAACAAATGCTAATGAATAAAATCGAAATTAATGGTTTGAAATACATAGGTGAAATAGGACTTTAATAACAAGATTAAATTGTAAGCGTTACATTTTAATAAAATTTTGAAGGATAAGGAAGATTCCAAACAAACTAAAAATAATTCCTATCAAGCGGTTGAGTGCGTTTAAAAGATTAGGAGTAACGAGCGGTCGCAATTTTTTAGCAGCTAAAATTTTTAAAATATCAATTCCAAAAAAAGTAAGGATTACAATTCCTACAAAAATAAACTCCCACGGAAAATTCGATTTTGAAGGAGAAAGTTGGGTAGCTAAAGAAAGAACACTCATCCAATAGAAAATTACAAGTGGATTTGCTAAATTGAGTAAAAACCCTTTTAAACCCAATAAAAAATAATCTTTCGTTTGAGAATTTGTTGCTGCAATTGAGGCTGTCAACTCTACAACTTCTGGATTTTCTAGGTTTTTAAAATTAGATTGTTTTTTTAATAAGTTATAAACACCATAACCTATAAAAATACTTCCACCAATTAAACCAAAAATAATTTTATTGTCTCCAGTACCTAAACTTTTAATTTGATCCACAAAAATTGAGGCAAAAATCACGTAAAGAATGTCACTTATTAAAACACCAAAGTCAATTGCTAATGCAGATTTGACTCCTTTTGTAATACTAGTTTCAAGCAATACAAAAAACACAGGGCCAATCATGACACTCAATAAAAATCCAATACCGAAAGCTTGTAAAAAGAACTGCATACCACAAAACTAAGCTTATTCTAAAGTGAATTACCAAAGAAATTATTGATTGTTCCCCATTCAATTGTGAATAATTCAAGTAATCTAATTAACTTTGTGCCCATAACTAATATTTTTATGAGAACTGGTCTTGCGAATCAAAAATTGGATGCTATTATTTCTAAAGTTGAACAACATGGTGTGGCTGCGCCAAATTTAGTAGACGATTTAAAAGATTTACGTGAATCTGCGCTTCTTGAACAAGATCCATTAGTTGTGAAAGTCTTGCGTTTGACGTATGAATTTTTAGATGAAAATAATGCGTTCGGCGTTGAAGCTCAATACGAAGAAGACGAAGAAGGAAATGAATACCCTATCGAAATCGACGACAAAGAAAATTTGTTATATTTATTGAACCTTCTTAAAAATGCGGAACATAAAATCAACCGCGAAGAAATCAAAGATTACAGAACTTCTCTTAAAATGGAGTTGTATTAATTTTTTAAACAAGCACTAATTTTCTTGGAGTTTTAATAAGCAAATGTTGTCTTTTTAAAATTAAAAGGTCACCCTTTTTCGTCGCGGTGAACTCCATCAATGGATGAATAGACTTTGGATAAAACACTACATTCCTCGGCTAAAAACATCTGAGAAAGCTATTTTTTTTAACTTGATATACGATTTATAACTTTTTAAAAGTCAACTAATTCTGAAGTGAGATTAAGATTTCCCCCTTTGAATGGGGATTAAGGGGGATGACGATTTACTTACAACAAGGTCATCTCCCTTAATCTCCGTCAGCTGATGGGAGGTAAATAGTTCGTTGGTCAACTAAAATTATTGGAAAAGCTTTTAATTTCTGCTTGAATTCAATCACAAGTCACACTTCAAATTATATCTTTGAACTTTATTTGAAATATGGAAAATATTAAGAAAGATTGGAACGAAATAAAAAGCAATGATAGCTGGGCAGTTTTTAAAATCATGTCCGAATTTGTAGAAGGCTACGATAGGATGGCGAAAATTGGTCCTTGTGTGTCTATTTTTGGTTCTGCTCGCACGAAAGAAGACAACAAATATTATCAATTAACAGTTGACATTGCAGAAAAAATTGCGCGTTTAGGGTATGGAGTTATTTCTGGTGGTGGACCAGGAATTATGCAAGCAGCCAATAAAGGTGCGCAACAAGGAAAAGGCGCTTCTGTTGGACTAAACATTGATTTGCCTTTTGAGCAAAATCACAATCCATACATCGATCAAGAACATAATTTAGAATTTGATTATTTCTTTGTTCGCAAAGTGATTTTTGTAAAATACTCGCAAGCATTCGTTATTCTTCCTGGTGGATTTGGAACTTTAGATGAATTTTTTGAAGCGCTAACCTTAATTCAAACTAAAAAAATTGCCAAACGTCCAGTGGTTCTTGTCGGAAAATCCTATTGGACAGGTTTGATGCTGTGGGTTGAAGAAGTAATGCTTAACGAAGAACACAACATTTCACCGTTGGATTTAGACCTAATAAAAATTGTTGATACAGCTGATGAAGCCACACAAATCATAGAAGATTTCTACCGTTCCCACTCACTTTCACCAAATTTCTAAACTTTAGATTTGATTGCTATCTTTGTATTGCGATTTATTCAAGCACTATGATTAAAAAATTGAAGGACTTTATTCTCACGAAGCATTTTCTAAAACATTTCGGACTTATTGTTTTATTTTATTTAGTTGCAGTTTTTATAACTGTTGTCTACTTAAATATCGCAACAAATCACGGGGAAAAAATTGCTGTTCCAAATTTCACAGGAATGTCAAGTAATGAAGCAAAGCAAAAAATTGAAGAGTTAGGTTTAGAATTTCAAATCTTAGATAGTGTTTATGATCCAAAATTACCTGAAGGAACAGTGGTAGAACAATTAGTCGAACCTACAACCTTATCAAAAGTTTATGTGAAAACAGGAAGAGCAATCGGTTTAAGGCTTTCAAAAAAATCAGAATTAGTGGAAATGCCAACTTTGGTTCACAAACAAATTCAATTAGCTGAAAGTATTTTGGAACAACGTTCTTTGCGCTACGAAATTAGATATCGTTCAACAAGTGAAGAAAATGGTTCCGTTTTAGAGCAATTATATCGAGGAAGAAGAATCAGAGAAGGAGAAAAAATTCCACGCGGAGCAGTTGTGACTCTTATTGTTGGTCAAAATGACGTAGGTGAACCACTGGCTCTTCCTAATTTTATGGGATTAACAATGGATGTTGTAAAAGTGATGCTGGATACAACTGGTTTTACATCTTATAGCTTTAACTGTCCAGACTGTTTAACAAAAGAAGATTCGATGGCTGCAATAATTTTTGGGCAATCACCAGAATATATTGAAGGAAAAACCGTTTTAAAGTCAACACATTTTACTATTACCATGTCTAAATCAGGAATTGGTAACTAATTCGAACTTAAACAAAAGCCTTCATGCGTCTTCTTTTTGCCTTTATTTTACTTACAAATTTCGTGTTTTCTCAAGGAATGGAAATCGGACCTTTGATGCAGAATACAACTATTTGTTCAGTTCCAAAATATACAACTAAGATTGATGGTGCTTCTTTTGATAGCACGATAATATACCTTCCAGATACACTTCAACTTCCTTTTTTAGATGAATTTTCAACGAATAAATTCCAAAATTACGAATTGAACTACAATTTACCAGGTATTTATAGCTCCTTACATTTTCATTTGCTCAATCCATTAACACAAGTAGAACTTCCTGCAAACGCAACATTTACAGAGCAACCCACATTTAGAAGGTACTATAACACTTTAACAAGTACTTTCTCAGATACCGTTTTTCCAACTATTTCCGTAAAAGTGGGTGATTTAAGCCAATATCCTGTTGCATATCAAACATTGGATTTATATCCACCTTATTACATTTACGACACACTTGGCATTGTAGATTTTCCCGATACTGTTTGGTTAACTAATCCAACCTATTTTCAAGATTCTGCACGTCAATTTTTCGCACCAGTAAACGACCCAACGAAACTTTGGATTGATAATTATACCTATCATAATTTTCGATATGCACTTAATCCGAGAACTTTAGGTGTTGTCACTTTCGATGGTTTAGATGAATTTGGTTATCCCTATCAAATTGGTTCAACAATTACAAATTACGCGGACTTATTGACTTCAAAACCCTTAGATTTAAGCACTTACACCGCAAATGATTCCATCTATTTTAGTTTTTTATTTCAACCTGAAGGTTTAGGAGATATTCCAGAAGCATCTGATTCTTTGGTTCTTGAATTTTATGCACCTGACCTAGATCAATGGTTTCATGTATGGAGTGTAAATGGCGATACCGTGCATCCTTTTAAAGCTGTTCATTTACCAGTTACAAATTCAAAGTATCTAAAAAAAGCCTTTCAATTTCGCTTTAAAAATTATGGTTCACTAGCTGGAGCTTTAGATCATTTTCACATTGATTACGTTCATTTGAGAGCACTTTCTTATTTTGATGACACTTTGTTTAAGGATTTTGCATTTGTTTATCCATTGAATTCGCTATTGAAAACTTACACTTCCGCTCCGTGGGATCATTACAAAAATAGTACGGATAATAAAATGACTGATTCGCTTTTGGTTTTAGTTCATAACGGAAGTCAAAATCCTGAGAATTACCAAAATGGTCAAGTAACAATTTCGCAAAATTCTACCCAACAAGGTGCTTTTGTTTTACAAGGCTTTACCTTAGCAGAACAAGAAATTAACTTTGCACCAAGAACAACGCACACGAGTTACCATGATTTTTCAAATGGCGCTCAATACACAAAAAGCTTAGGCGGAAATCAACAAGTTTTTGAAGTGAAAGCAAACGCCTCTGCGCAGTTTCCAAATTTCACTCAAAACGATTCAACTGAATTTTTACAATCATTCTACAATTATTACAGTTACGATGATGGTTCTGCTGAAGCAGCTTTTGGACCAACAGGCGTTCAAGCAAGATTAGCAGTAAGATACGATTCTTACGAAGCAGATTCGTTGGTTGGTGTGGCAATGAGTTTTGTTCCTTCTGTAAATGATGTGAGTAATAATTTATTCCTTTTAACAATTTGGTCTGAAACCGGTGGTAAACCTGATCAAGTTTTGTATGAAGATGATGTATTCTTTCCTCGTTCACCTTTATATGGAAATGGTCCCAATCAATTTGTAACTTATTATTTTACAGACACTGCTAAAATTGCGGTTGGAACCTCTTTCTTCGTTGGATGGAGACAATTAGAAGGCGATCGTTTGAACTTAGGTTTAGACCGAAACATTGATCATTCATCTGTTATCAAGTACAGCGTAAATGGAGGGAGCTCATGGTTAACTTCTCCATTTGCAGGTTCGGCAATGATACGTCCGATTTTTTCAACTGGGCTTGATGCTGTTTTAAATGTACCAAAAAAAGAAGAACAAAAACTCACTATTTACCCTAATCCAGCTACAGATATCATTACCGTTCAAATAGAAAGTGAAAATGAGGAAGTAATTATTTTTGATAGTTTTGGTAGAATTGTTAAACAACAAATCGGAAAATCAATCGCAATCGGTGATTTAACAAAAGGAATTTATTTTATTTCTGTTCCAACTATCAGCACAAAAACAGCTAAGTTCATTAAATTATGACAGAAGAATTCAGCTCGGAAAGTGAAATTGAAGAAGAAGAATTATACGAGCATTATAAATTCAAAGCCGACCCGGGTCAGGTAATAATTCGAATTGACAAATTTTTAATAGATCGAGTGCCTAATACTTCTCGAAATAAAATTCAATGTTCAGCAAAAAACGGTAACATCCTCGTTAATAGCAAGGCTGTAAAACAAAATTATAAAGTAAAACCAGGTGATGAAATTGCGATAGTTTTACCTTATCCAGTGCGAGAAATTACGCTTATTGCCCAAAATATTCCGATCGAAATTGCTTATGAAGATGAAGATTTATTGGTCGTAAATAAACCGTCCAATATGGTGGTTCATCCTGGCTACGGAAATTATAAAGATACTTTAGTAAATGCCTTAGTTTACCATATTGATAATTTACCAAAACCACCTTCCGACTATTTTGGACGGCCCGGATTAGTACACCGTATAGACAAGCACACAACTGGTTTATTAGTCGTTGCGAAAACGGAAATGGCACTTACGCATTTGGCAAAGCAATTTTTTGACAGAACAACCAATAGACATTACTATGCTTTGGTTTGGGGAGATTTAAAGGAGGATGCCACAATAACCGGAAATGTAGGTAGGTCTTTGAAAAATAGAAAGGTAATGACCGTGTTTCCGAACGGAGATTATGGGAAGCATGCCGTAACGCATTATAAAATTTTAGAAAGATTTGGTTATGTTACACTCGTTGAATGTAAGCTTGAAACTGGTCGAACACATCAGATTCGAGCACACTTTAAACATATAGGAAATCCGCTTTTTAACGACCAAGAATATGGGGGAAACAAGATCTTAAAAGGCACAATTTCAACATTATATAAACGCTTCGTAGAAAATTGCTTTGAGCTTTTACCCGGCCAAGCCTTACACGCAAAAACCCTTGGTTTTGTTCAGCCAACTAGCAAAAAACACCTATCTTTTGACTCTGAATTACCTACAACTTTTAGTGAGTTATTATCGAGATGGCGAAATTATAGTGTATCAAATTAAATTTTTATTATTTTTGTTGACCTCGATGAAAAAAAGTCAAGTAAAATAAACCATCATGAAACAACTAATTTTATTATTCTCATTATTTGTATTAGGAGTAACGAATGTTTATTCCCAAGAAAAACAAGATCCTAAGTACGTTCGTGAAGCGAACTTCGCATTTAATTCTGGAAACTATTTTGAAGCAATTCCAAAGTGTGAAGATGCATTTAAAAAGCTTGGGGTTAAAGGCTCTTTGAAGCAAAAAGGAGACATGGCTTTTAAAGTTGCTGAATCTTACCGTAATATGGAACGATATGAAAAAGCAAATGAGTGGTATGGAGTGTGTTTAGAATTAAGATATTTCGACATCAAACCAGACATTTACTATTACAAAGCAAACATGCAACGTATGTTGAAAGACTTCGCTGGTGCTACAAAAACATATAAAGAATACAAACGAGTTGCTCCTGAGTCAAAACAAAAAGAAATTGATGCTTTGATTGCAGGTTGTGAGACTTACAAAGGATTTGAGGAATTTGAATCGAAAATAGTTGCAAAAGTTGAAACTAAAATCAACACAAAAGAATTTGACATGGCTCCTTCTTTTGCTGACAAAAAAGGAAAGAAAATTTACTTCTCTTCAAGTAGAGAAGATGCTTTTGGAAAGGACAGAGACCCTATTACAGGTCAAAAATACATGGATATTTTTGTTGCAGAATATGATGACAAAATGAATCCAATCAACGTAAAATCAATTGACACAAAAGGAATTATTAACACAGCTGAAAATGAAGGTTCGGTTTGTTTTGATGCGAAGAAAAAAACAATGTACTTCACAAGATGTCCAAACAAAGAAAAAGCACAATTAGGTTGTAATATTTGGATGACAGAATTAAACGGTGAAGATTTTGACAACATTACTAAAATTAATTTAAAATCCAATGATACCGTTTCAGTTGGGCACCCTTGCTTAACAGAAGATGGAATGATGTTAATCTTTGCTTCTGACATGGTTGAAAATAGTCTTGGGGAAAAAAGCTTTGGTGGTCGTGATCTTTGGTATGTTAACTACAATAAAAGAGATAAATTATGGGATTCAGTTCCAAAAAACATGGGTTCTATTTTCAATACTGGTGGTAATGAGTTATTTCCTTCTCTAGGGCCAAAAGGTCAGATATTTTTCGCAAGTGATGGTTTACCAGGAATTGGCGGATTAGACATCTTTTCTGCTGAAAAAGTAGGAACTGAAAACAAATGGATCAATCCTAAAAATATTGGTACACCATTCAATTCGTCAGGAAATGATTATGCAATGTGTGATTTTGATGGTAAATCAGGTTTCTTTACATCTGAAAGAAAAACATCTTCAAGTGTTGAATATACACCAGACATCTGGAGCTATAATGTTCCACCAAACTTATATGATTTAAGAGTTGTTGTATACGAATTAGGAAACAAAAACAAGAAAATTGAGGGCGCAAAAGTTGTTGTAACTGAAGTTGATGGTCAAACCTGGGAAGGCACAACTGAGAAAACTGGTCGTACAGAGAAATGGGTTGAGCGCAAAGACAAATCTCGTTACATAACTGAAGGACATGATTATCAAATAAAATCTAGTAAAGCACGTTACTTCACAGACAAAAACGGTGCAAAATTCACAACAAGAGGATTAGATAATAGCCAAAGCTTCTTAATTGAGATTCCTTTAATTCCAATTGAAATCAGAACTCCAGAGATACGTTATCCATTAGATCAATGGTCATTCATTAACGATGCAACATGTATGTCTTTAGATTCATTGAAATTCTTAGAAAATCTTTTAAAAGACAATCCAACATTAGTAATTGAATTATATTCCCATACTGATGCTCGTGATACAGAAATTCACAATCAAGCATTATCTGAAAATCGTGCTAAAGCAGTTTACACTTATTTAGTTGATCAAAAAGGCGTTGACCCAAGAAGAATCAAACCAATCGGGCGTGGTGAAGCAGAACCAGCAAAATGGATGGATGAGAAAGGTGTAGAGCAAGTTTTAAATGAAACGTACATCAATCAATTCAAAACAACAGATAAAGCTAAATACGAGAAATTACACCAAATTAATCGTAGAACGACGGTAAAAATTGTTTTCCAACCTGGTACAACAGATCTACCTATGGAATTTGATCCTGCAACGGCAGCACCAGCAGATCCAAAATACAAAGTGTTTATTAATCCATTGCCAAGATAATCACAATTAAAACTTATGAAAAGCGTTCTTCGGGACGCTTTTTTTTGTTATATTCATAAGAGAAATGAAACTTATGAATGAATTTTACCTCCACTATTTATGGAAAATGAAACGCTTACCAATTCACCTTATGCAGTTGGCGGATGGTAGGAGCCTTTCATTATTAGACTTTGGGAGTTACAACGAATTTGAGAATGGACCTGATTTTAAAAATGGTTCAATTTTGCTCGATGAGTTAACATGGTTCGGTTCAATTGAAATGCACATTAATGCTTCAGATTGGTACAAACACAAGCATCATCTAGATGCAAATTACAACAATGTAATCTTACACGTCGTTTATAATTCCGACAGTGAAATTATTCAAAACGGTCGGGTTTTACCTACACTTGAACTTAAATCGTGGATTGATTTAAATCATTTTAAACAATATCAATTTTTACAAAAAAACAAGTCAAGTATTCCGTGTGAAAACTTATTTCACACCATTCCAATTGAATATTGGGAAAATATGAAAAACAGATCAATCATAAATAGACTGAACAGAAAAGATTCTTACTTCCAAACAACAGAAGAGGGAGATTTGAAATTGATATTTCTAAAATTTGTAGCAAGGGCTTTTGGTTCAAATCTAAATCAACAACCTTTTGAACAACTCTTAAATTTAATTGATTGGGAAACGTTGCATAAATTTAGTTTGGACGAATTTGTTAGTAGATTAAAATTTTTCGCTTTTTCCGATGAAAGTCATTTAAGAATTCAATGGAAAACAAAAGGATTTCGTTCAGTTTCCAATGTTCCTAAACGCGTTGAACAATTTGCGGTTTTCCTATTCAATTTTGAATTTGAACCTGAAGTTTTTGAGTTAAAACCAAAAGAAATGATCAGTAAATTTGAAACGATCTTCAAACAAAACGGAATTTATGACAAATCTCTTTTTAATAATTTCCTTATAAATGCAATCACTCCATTTTTATACAAATTAACCATAAACGAATTAATAACTGGAAATCATCAAGATCAGGCAATTTCAATTTTGAAAAATCTCCCAGCTGAGTCTAATGTATTTGTTAAAAAGTGGAAAAACATAAATGTTATTTTTAAATCTGCCTTTGATTCGCAAGCAGCTTTGGAAATTTATCAGCAATTTTGTGCTCGAAAACAATGCTTAAGTTGCTCTGTTGGAATTAAAATTTTGAATCCATGAAAAGATTTTTACAAAAAATCGTCTTTTTCTTCGAAATGCAATCTTTTGGGGTTTGTGCTTGGTGGGCAAGAAAACTTGGAATCAATAGCTCCAAAGTACGACTTGGATTTATTTATTTTTCTTTCGTCGCTTTAGGCTCACCTGTTTTATTGTATTTAATCATGGCTTGGATTTTAGAACATAAACATTATTTTACTTTTCAACCAAAGCGTAAAAAATCAATATGGGAACTATAAGCCATTTTAGTGTTTTCCGTAAATTTTACTTGGTTGCTTTTGCCCTAATTTTCATCTTTATTTTTGGTATTAGTGGTTTTATGCTTATTGAAAATTGGTCATTTTTTGATTCCTTTTATATGACTGTTATCACCATAACTACCGTAGGTTTTGGTGAAGTTCATGAACTTTCATCTTATGGAAGATTATTCACAGTTGTGCTTATTTTGAGTACTTTCGGTACTTTTACCTACCTTATTTCATTAGTGACTTCATTAGTTGCATCAGGTGAATTAGGAAAAAATTTAAAAAATTATCGCACTATTAAATTGATGTCAGGAATGAAAAATCACGTTATTGTTTGTGGACTAGGTCGAGTAGGAAACCAAGTTGTAAAAGATTTGATTGCTGATGGATTTAATGTTGTTGTAATTTAAGGTAATTTAGATCGTATTGCAGAAGAAAATGTCATTCTAATAAATGGCGATGCTACCAACGATGAAATTCTTGAAAAAGCTGGGGTTAGAACTGCTAGAACTATTGTTGCATGTTTACCGAATGATACCGATAATCTGTTTATCGTATTATCAGCGCGTGAAAAAAACAAATCTTTTCAAATTATTACACGAGCTTCTAAGAAAAGTTCTATTGATAAAATGAAATATGCTGGAGCCGACCACGTCATTATGCCCGACTCGATTGGAGGAACACACATGGCTTCAATTGTTTCTTCCCCTGTAGTTATCGATTTCTTAGATCAAATTCGTACGATTAAACAAGATGGGACAAACATTGAATCCATTTCATTCGAAGAACTACCGATTATTTATCAAGATAAAACACTGGAACAACTAAATATAAAGAAGCTAACGGGAGCTACTGTTATCGGTTTTAAATCCAAAAATGGAGAATTTGTAATCAATCCAGCTGACAATACTTTAATTGAAGAACATTCTTCTCTTTTAGTTCTTGGTAATTCAATAGAAATTGAAAACGTCAATAAATTATTCAACCTCACTACAAAAAAATAAAATGAAAATTTTAATCACAGGAAGCAATGGTCTATTAGGACAAAAAATCGTTCGACAAGCACAAAAAAAAGGAATTACATTTTTGGCAACCTCAAAAGGAGAAAATAGAAATTCTGATTGTCCAACTGAAAATTATCAATCTTTAGATATTTGCAAAGAAGATGATATTGCATTTGTATTTACTGATTTTCAGCCAACCCATGTCATTCATACAGCCGCGATTACAAATGTTGATTCATGTGAATTAAATCCTGAAGAATGTGAATTAGTAAATGTGACCGCTACACGTTACTTATTTGAAGCATCACAAAAAATAAATGCACATTTTCAATTACTTTCGACTGATTTCATTTTTGATGGCGAAAAAGGAAACTACAAAGAAACAGATGAACCAAATCCTTTGAGCGTTTATGCAAAATCCAAAGTTGATGGTGAAGCGATTTTATTAAAAGCTGATTATAGAAATTCTTCAATTGTTCGCACCATAATTGTTTATGGAATTGGAAATAATCTATCAAGAAACAATATAATTTGTTGGGCAAAAGAAGCGCTTGGTAAAGGACAAGAGATGAATATTATTGACGATCAATTCCGTGCACCAACTTGGGCTGATGATTTAGCATGGGCTTGTTTACGAATTTGTGAATTGAATAAAACAGGAATTTATCATATTTCGGGTCCGGAAACTTTGTCAATTTATTCTATTGTTGAACGAGTAGCTAACTTCTATAAATTATCGACTGAAAGTTTAACAAAAACAGATAGTTCAACTTTGAATCAACCTGCAAAACGTCCTCCAAGAACAGGATTTGATTTAACGAAATCGCGAAATGAATTAGGTTATAATCCAAAGACTTTAGAAGAAACACTCCGTTTGATTTAGCAAACTTATTTCCAAATTGTCCTTTTTGTTGTTATTTCTAGTTAAAATTATATATTTGTTAAAATTAAAATAGCAGTATGTCAATTTGGAGAATAAAACCAGTATCAGCTTTTGAAGCAGATATGAAAAAAAGTGAGTTAAAGCGCGTTTTAGGTAAATGGAGCTTAACAGCCATTGGTATTGGGGCAATAATTGGAGGAGGAATTTTTGTTTTAACTGGAACTGGCGCGTATTATCACGCTGGACCAGCTTTAGCATTATCATTCATAATTGCTGGAACCGCTTGCGTTTTTGCAGCACTATGTTACTCTGAATTTGCTTCTATCTTACCTGTTGAAGGCTCAGCTTATGCTTATGCTTATGGAACAATCGGAGAAATTTTTGCGTGGATTATAGGTTGGGGATTAATTTTAGAATATGCAATGGGTTCAATGACTGTTGCTGTTTCTTGGTCAGGATATTTTAACAAATTGCTTAAAATGTTCGGAATAAAACTCCCTGATTGGCTAACAACCGACCCTGCAAGTTACGCTGGTGACGGTTTTTCAATGAATTTACCTGCCTTTTTGATTGTCATATTTGTTATTGCAATATTGATTAAAGGCACAAAAAGTGCTGCAAATGCTAATAACTTCATTGTAATTCTAAAAGTTTCCGCTGTAATTTTTGTTGTTATTGCGGGTGCCTTTTTCATTAATGTTGATAATTGGAATCCTTTTATTCCTCCTGTAGCTCAAATAGTTGATAAAGCAGGAACTCATCAGGCTTATGGTTTTGGAGGAATTGTTTCTGGTGCAGCAGCGATTTTCTTTGCTTATGTTGGATTCGATGCCGTTTCTACTCAAGCTGGAGAAGCAATAAATCCTAAAAAAGACGTACCGTTTGCAATTATTGTTTCATTATTAGTTTGTACAGTATTGTATATCTTAGTTTCATTAGTATTAACAGGAATGATGAATTATCAAGATTTTAATCCAATGGGGAAATATCCAGAGGCAATCAAAGCTCCAGTTGCTTATGCCTTCGATATTGCAGGACAAGCTTGGGCTGGATATATCATTACAATTGCTGCAACTATTGGTTTAATTTCAGTATTAATGGTTATGATTATGGGTCAATCTAGAATTTTCCTTGGAATGTCTAAAGATGGACTTATCCCGTCTGTTTTTTCTAAAATTAACCCCATATCTGGAACTCCACGAACTAACCTTATGATTTTAGGTGGCTTTATTGCCGTTGTTGCTGCCTTTACACCAATCAACAAATTATCCGACATGACTAGCTTTGGAACTTTATTTGCTTTCACGATGGTTTGTGTTGCTGTTTGGATTTTAAGAGTAAAACAACCTGGACTAGAGCGTACATTCAAAGTGCCTTTCTTACCTGTAATTGCTGTTTGTGGTATTTTAATTAATACCTATCTAATGATAAACTTAAGTCATGATGCACAATTATTATCATTAGGTTGGTTAGCAATCGGAATCTTAGTTTACTTTCTTTACGGTAAAAGAAATAGTAACTTAGAAACCAAGAAATAGAATTCTTTCTGCGGAATTTACTATGACTTATAAACTATTTATTCAAAGCGTTTTTAAAGAACCTATTGATTATTATGTTAAAGGTTTTAAGTTCCAACAAATTTCTCTTGAATCAAAAGGGAGAAATTTAAATCTAATTTTTACTGATGGAATTTAAACGAACCTTAGGATTAACAGATGCCACAAGCCTTGTAGCTGGGTCTATGATTGGTTCAGGGATTTTTATTGTGACCACAATAATGATGCGCGATATAGGTTCCTCAGGTTGGATGATCGTTCTTTGGTTACTAACAGGTTTAATTACAATTTTTGCAGCATTAAGTTACGGAGAATTAGCTGGGATGATGCCAAATGCTGGTGGACAATATGTTTATATTAAACGTGCCTTTGGCGAAATGACTTCGTTTCTTTATGGTTGGACCGTTTTTACGGTGATTCAAACTGGGGTTATTGCAGCAGTTGCGGTTGCTTTCTCGAAGTATACAGCCGTCTTTTTCCCTTCGTTAAATGAAACCTTTTTTCAAATTAATGAGGGATTGAAAATAACTTACAGCCAACTTTTATCAATAAGTAGTATAGTTGTTTTAACTTTTCTCAATACGGGTGGTATTCAGAACGGAAAGTGGTTACAATTGATATTTACTTCTGCAAAATTAATCGCACTTTTCTCATTAATTATTTTAGGATTATCAATTGGATTAAAATCAAACACTTTTGCTTTAAACTTCCAAAATATGTGGGAGGCAAAAAAAACATTTATTGATGAAACGAATACAATTCAAGTAGTTCCGCTTACTGGATTTGCACTTATGGGAGCAATGGGAGCAACTATTATTAATTCTCTTTTTTCTTCAGATGCTTGGAATAACGTAACTTTTATTGCTGGAGAAATTAAAGATCCTCAAAAAAATATACCACGAAGCCTGTTTTTAGGAACTGTCATTGTAACAATTATATACATCCTTGCCAATTTAGCCTACCTTGCTCTTCTTCCAATTAATGGTGACCCAAATGCTACGAGTACGATTGGTCAAGGAATTTTATTTGCATCTGAAGATCGCATTGGTGCAGCTGCTGCCTCTGTTATTTTTGGAGATATCGGAATATTAATAATGGCTGGATTAATAATGATTTCAACTTTTGGGTGTAATAATGGACTTATTTTAGCGGGCTCACGATTATTTTATGCAATGTCAAAAGATGGTTTGTTTTTCAAATCGGCAGGGAAATTGAATAAAAATGGTGTTCCTAACGTAGCACTTTGGATACAATGTATTTGGGCAAGCGCATTATGCTTGTCAGGAAAATATGGTGATTTGTTGGTCTACAGCACATTTGCCTCTTTATTATTTTATGTTCTTACAATTTCTGGACTCTTTGTTTTGCGTGTAAAAGAACCAAATACTGAGCGACCTTACAAAGCTTTTGGATATCCTTTTATTCCCGCATTATACATATTGATAACTGTGGCAATTTGCGTCAACTTATTAATTTATGATTTCAGAAATGCAGGAATGGGCCTGCTAATTGTTTTATTGGGAATCCCGTTTTATTATATTGCAAAACAAAAATCAACTTAATTACGAATTTGTAAAATGGCAATTGACGACGAACCATTATATGTTTCAAAAAGAAATAGAAGAGGTGTCATTGCGTTGGTTGTTTTTTCGATTATTATAATCTTCTTACCGCGAATTGCTCAATTATTCAACTCGGATATTGTTTTGGATGTTTCAACGGAAGATGTTCAAGCCTTTGAAAAAGCGAAAAAGAATTTTCAAAACAAAAAGAGGAATTATTACACTCAATACGAAAAGAAAAAACGCTTTTCAGCACCACCAAAGAAATTTAATCCAAACGACTACTCAGCTGAAGATTGGATAAACCTCGGTCTTTCTGAAAAACAAGTTGCTGTGCTATTGAAATTTACTAAAAATGGTATTCGATCTAACGAAGATTTGAAGAGAATTTTTGTCATTTCAGATGAATTGTATGCACTGATTAAAGATTCAACTTTCTACCCAGAACGACTAAAAGTGGAATACTTACCGAAAGTATTTGAAGAAAAGAAAATTCAAAAAATAGAAATAAATTCTGCAAGCGTTGAAGAATTAGAAAAACTCAAAGGAATAGGTCCATTTTTCGCAAAGCAAATAATTAAATACCGAGACAGACTTGGAGGATTTGCATCCAAAGAACAAATTTTAGAAGTTTGGAAAATGACTATTGAGACATATGATAAATTAATTCCACAAATTGAAATTGATAAATCAAAGATTCGAAAACTCAAAATCAATGTTGTTACACCAGAAGAATTAAAGAATCACCCTTATCTAAACTGGAGTCAAGTGAACTCAATTATTAAAATGCGAGCACAACGCACAAATTTCAACAACATCAACGAAATTCAGGAATCAAAATTAATTGATGCCGAAACCTTTGAGAAATTAATCCCTTACTTATCTTTGTAAAATGACACTTCAAGAAAAATTAAGCGCAGCAATACGCGATGTACCTGATTTTCCAAAACTTGGAATTTTATTCAAAGATATTTCTCCAATTATGCTCGATGCGAAATTGTCCAATGAAGTCGTTGAAAATTTGTACGAAATGTACCGCGACCAAAACATTGAAGCCGTTGCTGGTATTGAAAGCAGAGGGTTTTTATTTGGCTATCCTTTGGCAATGAAACTCGGAATTCCTTTTATTTTAATCAGAAAACAAGGGAAGTTGCCTTACAAAAAAACAAGTCACGCTTACGAACTTGAATATGGTAGCGCCGTTATTGAAATTCACGACGATGCTGTACTTCCCGGACAACGCGTTTTAATTCACGACGATTTATTAGCAACTGGTGGTTCTGCAGATGCGGCAGCTGCTTTGGTTAAAAAATGTGGTGGAGAAGTTGCTGGTTTCAACTTCTTAGTAGGCTTAAGTTTCTTGAACGGTGAGGAAAAATTAATCCCTCATACTAAAAACATTAGCAGCTTAATAACGTTTTAAAAATTATCAAAAAATCAATAACTAATGAACTTCGAATTAAACGAAAATCAAAAAATGATCACCCAAATGGTGCGTGATTTTGCAGAAAAAGAAATCCGGCCAAACATGAAAAGATGGGATGATGAAGAGTATTTCCCAGTTGACACAATGAAAAAAATGGGTGAACTTGGCTTATTGGGAATCTATATTCCTGAAGAATACGGAGGTTCTGGTTTCTCTTATTTTGAATATGCAACTGCACTTATTGAACTTGGTAAAGTTTGCGGTGGAATTGGTTTAAGTGTTGCAGCTCACAACTCACTTTGTACAGGTCATATTTATTACCACGGAAACGAAGAACAAAAGAAAAAATATTTACCACTTTTAGCGTCAGGTGAGTTTATTGGGGCTTGGGGTTTAACAGAGCCAAACACAGGTTCAGATGCTATGCGCATGAAAACAACTGCTGTAAAAGATGGAGATCATTGGGTTATCAATGGAGCTAAAAACTGGATTACACACGGACTTTCTGGAGATGTTTCAGTAGTTTTAGTTAGAACAGGTGAATTATTGGATAGTAACGGAATTACAGCTTTCATTATCGAAAAAGGAACCCCAGGGTTTTCAGCAGTAAAAATCAAAGAGAAATTTGGTGTACGTGCAAGTGAAACTGCTGAATTAATTTTTGATAACGTACGCGTTCACGAATCACAAGTAATTGGTGAAGTTGGAATGGGCTTCAAACAAGCAATGCAAATCTTAGATGGCGGAAGAATTTCTATCGCGGCTTTAAGTTGTGGTGTGGCAAGAGGTGCTTACGAAGCAGCTTTGAAATATGCACAGGAAAGAGAGCAATTCGGACAATCAATCTCTAAATTTCAAGCTATTGCATTCAAATTAGCAGATATGGCAACGGAAGTAGAAGCAGCAGAATTGTTGACTTACCAAGCGGCTGATTTGAAAAACAGAAAACAAAATTTGACAAAACAAGGAGCTTTTGCAAAATATTACGCAAGTGAAGTTGCAGTGAAATGTGGCAATGAAGCAATGCAAATTATGGGTGGTTACGGTTATACTAAAGAGTACCCAGCTGAGAAATTTTTACGCGATGCTCGCTTGATGACTATTGGTGAAGGAACCTCTGAAATACAAAAAGTGGTTATTTCTAGAGAAATTTTAAAATAATCCTTGCGAATTATTGAAATTAGTATATCTTTGCGTCCCCAAGTTGAAAATTTAAAAAAGAAATTATATGTTAATCATTCCAATTAAAGAAGGCGAGAACATCGAAAGAGCGTTGAAAAAGTACAAGAAAAAGTTTGAAAAAACGAATGTAATGAAACAATTGCGTGCTCGTAAAGAGTTTGAAAAACCGTCAATTGCTCGTCGTCAACTTGTGATTAGAGCTGCTTACAAACAAAGAATGCAATCTGATTTAATCTAATTGTAACTTTAAGTAATAAAATACGTAAAGGGAGTTTAACGACTCCCTTTTTTTATGTTCGAGAAATTCATAGACTACTTGCGTTTTGAGAAACGTTTTTCAGAACATACTTTAATAGCGTATCAAAACGACTTAAAGCAATTTGCCGAATTTCTTGACTTCAAATCTGAAACAGAAGCATACGAAATTAAATCTAGCACCGTTCGCTCTTGGATTGTTCAAATGATTGACATTGGATTAAAAAGCAAATCTGTCAATCGAAAAATTGCTTCTCTACGCACCTATTATCGTTGGTTACGAAAAGAAGGTATTATTTCCTCTTCACCGATGCAAAAAATTCAGGGACCGAAAAATGAAAAACGCTTACCTGTTTTTGCGAAAGAATCAGATTTGACAAGTGAAAAATTAAATGGTGTTTTTGCCTCAACTTTTGAAGGGATGCGCGACGAATTAATGTTTGAGTTATTTTATCAAACCGGAATTCGTTTAAATGAATTAATAGAACTAAAAGAAAAAGATTTCAATCACAACCAAATAAAAGTTTTAGGAAAAAGAAATAAGGAACGAATCATCCCAGTTTCACAAACTTTAAGTAATAAAATTCAATCTTATTTGAACTTGAAACACAAAGAAATAGGTGAAACTTCCCACTTATTTGTACTTCCAAATGGCAATAAATTATATTCAGTGCTTGTGTACCGAAAAATAAATTACTACCTTGGTCTTACAACAAGTTTGGATAAAAAGAGTCCGCACATTTTGAGGCACACTTTTGCAACTCACATGCTGAACAACGGTTCAGGTTTGGAAACTTTGAAGGATTTGCTAGGGCATGCTAATCTTTCTGCAACTCAAATTTATACGCACAACTCGTTTGCAAAATTAAATGCTATTTATTCACAAGCTCACCCACGTGGGCACAACAAGTAAAAGTCATGGAAATTCAAATGCATTCTATCCATTTCAAAGCGGATCAAAAACTGCTTGATTTCGTTCAAGAAAAATTGGATAAATTGGAACATTTCAGTCAGCGAATTATCAATGCTGAAGTATTCTTGAGGTTAGATAAAGACAAAGAGAAAGAGAACAAAATCATAGAAATTAAATTGAATGTCCCTGGTAAAGAATTGTTTGCAAAAAAACAAACAAAATCATTTGAAGAGTCTACCGATGAAGCAATTGAAGCTTTGAGAAAACAATTATTGAAAGAAAAAGAAAAAATGGAGTAATTTCTTCGCAAAATAGTAGAAATGGGAGTCGCTAAATTAGCTACTCCCATTTTTTATTTCCCTATCTTTGCAACCTTAAAATAGTACTATGAGATTATTAACTGTCGGAAGTGTAGCCTTTGATGCGATTGAAACTCCTTTCGGAAAGACCGATAAAATTGTTGGTGGAGCAGGAACTTTTATTTCTTTGGCTTCTTCCTTTTTTGTTCAAGGTCAAGGAATTGTTTCCGTTGTTGGTGACGATTTTCCGAGTGAAACTTTAGCTTATCTAAATTCTAAAGGAATTGATACGAAAGGTATTCAAATCAAAAAAGGCGAAAAAACCTTCTTCTGGTCTGGAAAATACCACAACGACATGAATTCACGTGACACACTTATCACAGAATTGAATGTTTTGGGAACTTTTGACCCAATTATTCCAGCTGAATATACAAACGTTGAGTATTTAATGCTCGGAAATCTAAGTCCAGATGTACAACGTAAAGTAATTGAGCGTTTACCAAATCGTCCGAAATTAATTGCAATGGATACGATGAATTTCTGGATGGACATCGCAATGGATGAATTGAAAAAAACGATGGCACTTGTTGACGTTTTGATCATCAATGACGAAGAGGCACGCCAATTATCTAATGAATATTCATTGGTAAAAGCATCAAAAGTAATACGTCAAATGGGACCAAAAATATTGATCATCAAAAAAGGTGAACACGGCGCATTATTATTCCACGGTGAAAACATTTTCTTCGCTCCTGCATTACCTTTAGAAGATGTATTTGATCCAACTGGAGCTGGTGATACTTTCGCTGGTGGTTTTATGGGATACATTGCTGCAACAGATGATTATTCTTTTGAGAATATGAAACGTGCAATTATCTCTGGTTCAGCTTTAGCCTCTTTTTGCGTAGAGAAATTTGGAACAGAACGATTAACACAAATAACAACAAATGACTTAAATCAGCGTTTGGAACAGTTTGTTTCATTGGCGAATTTTGAATTGAATCAGTTGATATAAATTATGGAAAACATGAATTTTCTAGAACAAATTACAGCTTTCTTAGCACAGGAAGATTTAATTGGTAGCGGTCGTGAAATCAGCGCTTTAAAAACTTCGTTTGAAGATTTTATGATTGAAGAGGAACGAGTAGATCAAATCAATCGCCTCGAAGCTGCTGACAAAGGTGAAACGATTGAAGAAAAAGATTTTAAAGCAATCAAAGAAGCATTTTATTCAGTTTACAAAGAAGTTCAGGATAAGCGAAAAGCTCAACTAGAACTTAAAAATGCATTTGAAGCTGGAAATCTTAAACAGAAAAGAGATTTAATTACTCGTTTGAAAGACTTAATTGAAAACGAAGAAAACATCGGTTCTGCTTTCGCTACTCAGAAAGAAATTCATGAAACTTGGAAAAAAATTGGAGATATTCCTCGTGAAAAAAGAGATGAAATGCAAAAAGAATACTCACGCTATGTAGAGTTATTTTATCACACAATCAGTATTTACAAGGAGTTAAAAGAAAACGATTACAAGAAAAATACGCAGCTGAAAGAACAAGTGATTTTCAATTTGAAAAACTTGAGAAACAGCAGCAAAAATATCCGCGACATCGAAGCGACCTTGCGTACATTACAAGATGAGTGGGAAGGAATTGGCCCTGTTCACAATGAGCAGTGGGAAGAATTAAAAGCAAGCTATTGGGAGGCGGTTAAATCTATTTACGAAAAAATCAATCACTTTTATGATGAGCAACGTACCGTTTTATTAGAGAATTTGAATAAAAAACGTGCGCTTGTCGAACAATTAAAAGCGGAAATCTCCAATTTAGAAGATCTAAATAAATCAAAAGATTGGGACGTTAAAACAGAAAAAGTCTTGGCTATTCAAGAAGCTTGGAAACAAATTGGCTTTGGTCCGAAAAAAGAAAACGAAGCGATTTGGCAAGAATTCCGCGGCGTTTGCGATACTTTTTTCGCTGCGAAAAAAGAGTTTAACAAATCTATTGATGACGTTTACAAAGCAAATGCCGACCAAAAACGTGCACTTGTTGACGCTACCAAAGCTATTAATACATCAACTGATTGGAAAACTACGGCTGACAAAATCGTAACTATTCAAAAGAAATGGAAACAAATTGGTTCAGCAGGAAATCGCTTTGAAAATAAATTATGGGCTGAGTTTCGTGCCGCTTGTGATGTATTTTACAATGCAAGAGATGCTCACTTTGCTGCTCAAGATGAATCATTAGCAACGAATTTAACTGCAAAAACAGATTTAATCGCACAAATTGAAGCTTTTGTTGTTAGTGAAAATAAGCAAGAGACGTTAGCTACTTTAAAGGAATTTGCGGAGAAATTTAATGCAATTGGTCATGTTCCAATGAAGCAGAAAAATGAAATATACGACCGATTTAAAAAAGCAATAGATAGTAAATATTCCGCTTTGAAACTGGAAGCAAATGAAAAAGAAATGATTCTCTTCCAAGCAAAAATGGAGACAATGCAGTCAAGTCCAGAGCGATCTAAAGGCTTGATTAACGAGAAAAATGAACTTAGAAAACAAATTGACACCTTGAAAAAAGAAATTATGCAGTTGGAAAACAACCTTGGTTTCTTTGCAAAATCGAAAGGTGCCGACCAATTGAAAAAAGAAGTTGAACAAAAAGTAGCACACGCGAACGCAAAAATTGAAACACTAAAACAAAAATTGAAACTGATTCCGAATGAATAGTTTTATAAACGTTCTCTTACTCGTTTTTACTTTACCGACAATGTTGTTGTCTATTTACGTTGGTTTTGACTTACCGGTTGAATTCCTACGAACAACAACTGCACAACTACCCTACTTAGATTACGGTTTTCTTGGACTTGGATTAATTTTATTGGTAGTTTCCTTACGTCGTTCGATTCGTCGTTGGATGGGAGTTAGAATGACAAAACAAAAGTCCAAATACAAATGGAATTCGACCGTTAGTGCACAAAGAAAAATCCGAGTAGTAGTTTATACAATCTTAGAGTCAGCGGTGATGGCAAGTTTAGGTTTAGCGTATTATTACCTGACGCCTTTTGCTTGGTTTCCTTCGTTAGTAATGTTGTTTTTCAGTTTAGAAGGTTTACTTTTCTTAATCGTTTGTCATAAAAACTTGTTTAGAATTGGTATTACTTCCAAGGCGATTTTAGTAGCAGATCGAGAAGTAATTTTAATTTATTTGAGTGGTTTACGCCAAGTGAGTATTAGTCAACAAACGGTTTATTTCGATTATTTAGAGAATTTACAATTGACCTTTCCAACTGATTGCGTGGAAGAAAATGAGCGTGAACAATTTTTTACTACATTGAAAGAGCAAGTAAATCGTGAAAAAGTACTTTTCAAAAACGTGGATTGAGTTGCTTTTTGAACTAATTTAGACGCTTGTGAAAATACTCGTCGTTCGTTTTTCTTCTATTGGTGACATCGTTTTGACCTTTCCAGTAGTTCGTTGCTTGAAAGAACAGCTACCCAATTCGGAAATTCACTTCTTGACTAAAAAACCGTTTGAATCCTTGACAAATGCTTCAAAATTCATTGACAAAAAGCACTTTCTGGCAAACGATTTAAATGAAACAATTGCAGCATTAAAAAAAGAAAAATTTGACGTAATCGTTGATTTACATAACAATTTAAGAACCCATCTATTAAGTCTTAAATTAGGGATAAAAACACATCGCTTTCCGAAGTTGAATTTTCAGAAATGGCTACTTACACAATTTAAAACCAATCGTTTACCTAAAAAACACGTTGTAGATCGCTATTTTGAAGCAGTTGCTACTTTGGGCGTGAAAAGCGATGGTAAAAACAATCAATTTTATATTCCTTCCTCTGAAACAGTAGATTGCACCACAACTTATGACTTAGCACCAAAAAATTATTTAGCTGTTGCCATCGGTGCGCAGTTCGCTACGAAAAGAATTCCCGAATCAAAACTCTTGGAAATCTTGAGTCAAGTGAATTTACCAATCGTTTTACTTGGAGG
>CAMDGP010000006.1 GCA_945897765.1 Chitinophaga pinensis | reverse complement strand
GGCGTTTAGGTGAATAACGCCACCATCCCAATGGAAAAATTTATTCCACGCAAGATTTATCATTACGGGTGAATTACGAGTTCCAATTCGACCATCGATTCCGTGACTAACAGGATGGTCAATATGCGTAAAACCAGAATATTGTAAATGGCAAGTAGCACAAGAAATCGAACTATCGCGCGAAAGAGCAGGGTCATAAAATAAAGTGCGACCTAATTCAAACCGCAATCGTCCTTGTGGCACATCTTTAAATTGATAATAGGGTTTTGGAAAATGCTTCGGAATGTAAAATGGGTGCTTATCAGTCACAACAACAATGAAAGAGTAACTAATAAAAACTAAGAATAATACAACATTCAGAATTCTCATTTAATGCGAATTGATGACTTTAAAACAGTTGCAAGTTCGAAAGCCAATTTGCCTGGAACTACCAATTGATGCGACAAATTTAAGTTTATATTTTCATTGAAAAGTTGATATAAATCAAGTTCTATCGTTGAACCGATAAGCGGAAGATCAAGATTGAAATAAGTAGCGTTTGGTTTTCGATATCCGCCAATATGAAAATCGAAAAGTTGAGATGGTGTAGGGACTAGAGAAGAATGCCCGACAATTTTGTGATGAATATAACCTGTGTTCCAAGCCCAATACATCCCTAAAACAGGATCCAAAGCTCCTTCTAAATCCCCAGAAGTATTGATAATGCTATCTAAACCAAAGGTAAAAGAAATAGAATTGAAATTTCGAGTATCAATTGAGTTATCTAAAATATAACTTGTAACATCTTGTGCATCAACTAAATAAACTGAAGACGCAAGTTTACAGTCCTTGATTCCTTTTCCTTTTAATTCAATATTGGAGAGATAACATTTCAAATCAGAAAATTGAATGCTGTCTTTTTCTTCTAAAGGATAATATTTTAAAAGTTCGATTTTTTCGTTTTTCCACGCGAAATTAAAACTGAGCTGAGCTTCAACTTGAAATGAGCAAATTAAAAAAGTTAAAATAATAAATTGTTTCATCGTCGTCTGGGAGGGCCGGGCTGATTAGCAATAACTTCGATTACAAATTTATCTAATTCTTTCTGTTTTGCCTTTGGAACAATTGTTCGCAGTTTTGAAAAATAGTCAAACGTCATTTTTTCTGTTTGGTAGTTTTTACTATTAATCAACGACAACAAAGAATCCAAAGTTTGTGAATTGAATTTCGTTCCAATGAGTTGATAAACTTTGCGCTTGTTGGCTCTAATTTCATTCATCAAGATTCTTTTTTGTGTGAAATGGATTGCTTCAATAGCTTTAATTTTCGACACCGATTCTCCTTCAATATCCAACACATCAACTATACTTGGTGGTCTTTTAAAATGGTGCGGGTGTGGACGAAATAAAAAATAGAGCGAAACACCGTTCATAAGCACTAATAAAACAATAACAATTTGAAGTGTTTTTTTATTCATAACTATCGGTATTTGATGCACTTGTAGAATATTGTTCAATTATATAATTTTGCTTATTCGTTTTAGTTTTCTTAGAAATCGCCAACACATTTAAACTCACCAAAACAGCTACTCCTGCAACTAAAAGCCAATTGTTAGTTCTATTTTTTCTCTTTGTAAAAGGAATTTTAAATAATTTCGATTGAAGTTCATCGCTCACTTCTATTCGAGTAGTGAATTTTTCTTCAATGATTTTTAGTAAATCTTCTTTATTTTCCATTTCAATTCTTTTGATGAATATTTCTATGTTTACTTGCGCTTAAAGTTCATTTATTTTATAATAATCCGCAAGAAGCTTTCTTAAATTCTGTTTTGACCGAAAAATCAAGGACTCAATCGCCGAAAGTGATAAGTTCATTGATTCAGCAATTTCTTGATAACTTAATTCTTCCATATTGTAAAGTGTGTAAGCTATTTGTTGATTATCGGGCAACTTTGAAATAGCCTTAAACAGTACTTTTCGTCGTTCTTCTTGATGTAAAATTTCATCGGGCGCTTCTGTTTTAATTTCTATTGAAGAACCAAAAATTGGTATGTGAATTCCGAAGCGTTTTTTTCGTTTTTTAAAGCGTAGTAATTCGTGACATTTATTAATTGCAATGCGATAAATCCAAGTAGAAAGTTTGGAGTCGCCCTTGAAAAACGAAATAGATTGATAAATAGATACGAAAATATCTTGGGTTACATCTTCCGCTTCTTCCTTGTTTTGTAGAATATAAAAGCAAGTATTAAAGATTGGTTTAGCAAATACTTTTACCAATTCTTGGTATGCCTTTTCATCTCCTTTTTGAAGTGCTGCTATATCTATTTCTTCGTTCAAGTTTTTTTAGATGTTGGAAAAAAGAAAAACTTTCGCTAGCTCATCTGGAATACTACTATTTTTCATTTGAATTAAAAAAGTACATTTTGTGATTCTTCTAAGTTTACAGGAAATACGTTATGCTTGTTTAAGTAATACTTTTTTTAACCTTATTTCACTAATCTGAACAGAGAAACTCAAATTAAACCTAGTTATTCAACCTTAGAAAACCGTACGTATTTTACTAAATTAGTTTTTGATTCAATTTCGAGCGTGTAAATTCCGGAAGAGAGATTTTGAATATTTACAAGGTTAGAAAAAGATAATTCTCTAATTAATTTTCCGTGAGCATCTCTAATTCGAATCAATTTTCCGTCACCTATAATTTGAACGTTTTCTTTTGCAGGATTGGGGTAAATTAAAAACGTATTTGCTAGATTTTCTGTTAAATCAGCAGTTACATCTACAAAAACAGAATCTGAAATTTGGCAATTATTTGCATCAGTAACAACGACTGTGTACCAACCGCTATTCAAGTAAACAGCCATATTTTCAGGTTGCATATTGGGGTCATTCCAAAGGTAAGAATAAGGAGCTGTTCCTCCATTAACTGATGCAGTTGCTGTTCCGTCCAAACCGATAATTTCATTTGTAGAAGTTAAACTTAAGTTTAGTTCACTTGGTTCTGAAAGTGTTAATAATGTTGATTGTGAGCTACAACCCAATAAGTCTGTAGCATACATATTGTAAGTTCCTGCAACTAAATTTGAATTTATCGTACTTCCAATTGTTTGATTAATCCAATAGGTGTATGGTCCATTTCCCCCTTGTGCTTGGAGTTGAATTTCTCCAGTTGCATTTCCGTTACATAAAACATTTTGTACTTGAGAAGAAACCAGTATTTGGCTAGGTTCAGTAATTTCAAATTGTAATGTATCTACACAATTACGATTGTCCGAAACAATTACCGAATAATTTGAAGCTAACAAACTGTCATTCATAGCTGTTATTCCACCATTTGACCAATTGTAAACGGTTGGTGGGTAATTAGAAGAAACAAGTTCAATAGATCCCTGATTAGCTCCAAAACAATTATTCTGAATAATGGTCGTATCAATAATAATTGGAAGAGCCGGTGGAACAAAAACGGAATCTGTGACCACACAACCATCTGGATGATTAATTGTTACTGAATGCCATCCACTCGTAAGCATACTGTTTGGTTTTGTAGTAATTCCATTGTCCCATAAAAAAGTACATGTGCTAAATTGACATTGACAGCCGGATGAACCTACTGTTGCAGTTCCATTTCCTCCATCCAAACAGGCAGGAGAAGCGACACCACCAAAACTTATGGTATATGGATTATTTAAATTGAATGTTCTGGTTTCATAACAACCAAGTGCATTAGTAACTATAACAGAATAGGTTCCCGCTGAAAGATTCGATATCGAAGATTCGTTGCTATTTGTTGTCCAAAGATAGGTGTGTGGTCCTGAACCAGCAATTGGGGTAAGAGAAATTGAACCATTGGAAAGTCCATTACACGTTGGTGGAATTGAATTTACCGATGCAATTACACTCCCTTGTCCACAATTGATAGGATCTAAATTATATATTCCATCTGAGTCTGTTCCTAAATAACTTCCCCATGCAATACCCGAATTTGGTACGCTTATGTTTAATTCTTCACGGTAAACATTAATTCCTTTCCAACCAACTGGATTTAAACTATCTTTTTTTACAACATAAATTAAATCCACTAAATTATCTCCGTCTAAATCTGTAAGTAAAGGCGTTGATCCAAGGTTAACACCCGACTTTGTTGAACTAATTTGACTGATACTTCCGTCGATAAAATTAATTTTTTGAAGGCGATGTTTATAAGATCCATTTTCATAATAGGTAACTGAAACTAATCCTTCGTCACGGCCATTATTGTCAAAATCCATCGCATTTGCAGACAAATAAGTAAAAGTTCCTAAGCTATCCATAAACTCAACTTGTCCTGTTGATCCGTTTATCAAAACTTGATAGAATTCAGAATAGGAAGGAGCAATTCCCTTAAAGATAATAGCCAAGACATCAGGAATATTGTCTCCTCCAACAAAATTCCCCAAAACAGGTTCAGCACTAGATTCTGAATTTGGTAATTGATACGACCAAATTTGTCCAAAGTTTGCACCTTTTATTTTTTTTACTTTCCCACCAAAACTCTGAATTACAATATCATATTGATTGTTCATGTTTTTTGAAACAGCTGCCGGTGCAATATAACCTTTGTTTGGATCTGAATCTAATTGAATTGAATTCAGAAGTGAATTAGATTGTAACAAATCGTTTAGAGGACAAGCCCAGAATGAACCGCCAAGGGTTTCTCCACCTGTTCCGTATAAAATCCACAGATTTCCATTTCCTTGAACATCAACGACTATTGGAGAACAATACGTTTCTGAACTATCCGGCACAACTCCCTTTGCTATAAGTTGACCATTCATAGAATTAATAATCATTAAATGCCCTGGTGGTCTATCTGTTTCCCAGTCGGGTGCTGCATGATTTCCGCCATTTGTTACTAATAAATCAGGTTTTCCATCATTGTTAACATCTGGAATAAATTGAGGATTATAAAAATTATAAAGTCCACTATCTGCTGGGTTTACAGAATAGGGGAAATAATCCCAAATTAATTGACCATTTGATCCATTAATTGCTAATAATTGTGCTTGTCTTCCTGAAATAAAAACATCTTTAATTCCATCATTTGTAATGTCTTGAAAAATTGGACTTCCAAAAACTTCATTTCTACTGGGGCGTTTCCAAAGTAATGTTCCATCAACACCATTAAAAGCCATTATACCATTATTGCTTGCTAAACCGTCTGTTCCACCGCCAATAATAATGTCTTTTACTCCATCATTATTCAAGTCACATGCTCTTGGAGACGAAAGGGTAGGGATGGAGTCAGTAAATGATTGCCATGAATTTAATTGAGCAATCGAACAAAATGTATTTGATAAAATCAAAAAAGAAAGTAAAACAATTTTCATGGAATAACAATTTGGATGCCTAAAGATACACCTTTAAACGAAAAGCACAAAATAAGGCAGGCGAGAAGCGAGATTTGAACTAAATAGGGATTCTAACAAATGTAAACTCGAAGTATGAATATTGGTTGATTAAAAGTTTTCGCATCAATCAAAAAACAAACGACCATTCACCCATTCTCCGTCAAGAATTGCTTTTTGTTTTCTGTAAAATTGTAAAGCAGGTTCGTTCCATTCTAAAACTTGCCAATCCATTCGTTTTACTTGGCGAGATTTTGCAATGGCAACAACTTCATCAAATAGTTTTGCCCCAATTCCAAGTTGGCGTTTCGCTTCTTTCACATAAAAATCTTCTAGGTACAAACAGCGACCTTTCCAAGTTGAATACGAAACATAAAACAGGGCAAAGCCAATAATTTCACCTTCAAGCGTTGCAACGATTGCATCACAGATTTTATCTTCAAATAAATCGATTGCTAATTGTTCAGCTGTATTTGTGACTTGTTCTGGTGCTTTTTCATACAAGGCAAGTTCACAAATCAACTCAAAAATAACTTGTTCATCACCTGGTTTTGCTGCACGAAATTTAATCATGGCTTACTGTTTTAAGGCATTCAAATCGAATCGAATCGTAATACCTGTTTTCATAGAACCCGTTACATAACTAGTTTGAACCTTAGGAATATTCAACGATTGGTCGTAGTAGAAAATTGCTGTTAAGTGATCCGTTAGCTTATAGTTTGCATCTAATTTGAAGGAAATTGCTTCTTGTCCGGCTGTTGCTTGATTGGTGCTTTCAACTACTTTACGTATTACAGTTAGGTTGTTTCTATAGCTAAAGTTCAAATTGATAATCAAGTCATTTTGCTTAATTGCATCGAAAGGCAACTTCAATTTTGGTACAACTAAAACAGTCCCGAATGTAATCTCGTCCGTTAAGTTTTCAGTAACCTGATTGTTGTTTAATGATAAGGTTGCATCGCGACTTTTCTTGTACTCAAAATTAGTTGTCAGTGTTTTCCCGAAGATTTTCCAAGTTGCTAAGACTCCTATTAATGGAGAGAATTTCTCAGAAATACGCACATTTTGAACCTGTAAAGGCGAAATATAATTGTTGTTAATGTCTATCGAATTGGCAAAGCCTTGGGCGTCAACTTTTGAATTTAAGTTTGTTTGCATTCCATCAACCGAAACGGAAGACGTGTAAGCATGGTTCAACTTGAATGATTTCAAGAAGTTTTTAGTGAAAGCAAACTGTGTCAAACCACTATAGTTTATATTCCAGTTTGGTAGTGGAATATTTTTAATTGGGTTGATATTTCTGTCGTTCACTTTTGAATTTGTGTAAGCAGTTAAGAATGCACCCACAACTACATCTTGTTGCGAACCTGAATATCCGGTATAATATCCACTTGGTAACGAAGATGAATTTTGATTTTGAGCTCCGATCAATTGCGAAACTGTTTGTCTATTTGTCAACATATTGGAGAAAACCTGCGACTGATAATCTCTTCCTTCTTTTACAAAAGCAGAATTCCAAGTAATGGTAGAATAAGTCAAGCGAGCCGTTTCAAATTTACTTTGACTCTCAAATGCTTCACTGATTGTATTCCAACGATAGAATTCACCCGAATTTCTACCATAGTTACGCGTTAAACTTAGGTTGATATTCAAATCTTTGAAAGGCTCTAAAGTTGCTTTTCCTGAGAGATTTGCAGAATGAGTTGTAGTAAATTGGCGATTTAGATTTTCGTTTTGCACTAACCAATTATTATCACGCGATTGCGTTGCAACATTATATCCATTTTCTCTTCCCAATATGTTATAAGCTTGTTTTCCAAATGTAAAAGCAGATAAACCAAGGGTGTTTCCGTTCATTCCTAAGACGCTAGTTTCTTCTCCGAAGCCTGGTAGCATTGTACCATCATTAAGCGCGAAAGTTGCGGACACATTTCTAACACTTGTTAATAATCGAACTCCTAATCCAGCTGCAGGTTGAACTTCTTCTTTTTCTTTTTCCTTACGTTTTTCTTCACGCTCTAAACGTTTTTCAAAGCGTTTTTTCAAACGTTCGTATTTTTTTAATTCTTTTGGAGTCATTTCTTCAATTGGCTTCCAAGGCTTGAATTCCTCTTTTGGTTTAGGCGGAGTTGGTTTATTAGTTTGGCCTGGTTTACCGTCACCATTGATCTTCGCAGTTACAGCTCTTCCTTTTCCGTCGCCCAATACTTTTTTGAAGTAGGGTATTTTATTGTAAAGTGTTACAAAGTTTGCCTGAGCAGTCATGTTGATCGTTCGGCTATTTTGAATTGTGTTACCAAAAGCAGTTTGCCCAAGTGGAGAGCGTTGCCAATTGTAAGTTCCAGAATATTTCGCATTAGCAGAAATCCAATTCGTTAAAGGGAATTTATCAAAAGGAATATTGTAGCTTAAACTGTAGCTTTGGTTATATTCCATTGTTTTCCCAAAAGATTTGATTTGCGAATTGATTGTATCTAAAAATTCTTGATAGCCTTCAGGATTATTGGTGCGGTCAACCCCATGATTGCCCTCTTCAAAAATAGATTTATTGGTTGCAGTGAAAGTTGTTTTAATATTTTTAGTTAAGTCATAACCAACTTGATAGTTACGATTCCAATCAAAACGTTTTAAGAATATAGCATCAAATTGATAATCTGGAACGATAATATTTCTTATTTGGCGTTGGTTGTAAATACGTGAATAATCATTTGTGAAAGAGATATTTTTAGGCATCAAGAATAAATTAAACTCACGAACTAATTGTAGCCATTTTGATTTTTCAATTGCTTTGATTTTTTTGAATGGTTCAATTGCTTTTCCTGGGAACGTGTAGTTGTAATTCAAAGCACCCGTCCACGTTTTCGTTAAATCTTCAGTGATGTTAAAATCGCGTCTTAGGTTTTCTGCATACGCATAAGTTGCTGACCAATTTGAAATTCGATAAAAATGGGGTTTAGCTCCCGCTTTTGCTTCTTTTCTAACATTCGTAAAGTTGAATGACTTTCTGGAAGTAAAATCTTGACCTAATTTTGCTCTTTCTCTGCGAGTTGCAAGATCGTAATCTGCTAATTTAACATCAGGATTAAATGGATCGTATTCAGGATTGATGATACCCAATGAATAGCCATAGAAAAAAGGTAGAGAAACGCGTGCTTGTTTTCCGAAGAATTGTCCAAGTTGCACAGTAGAATTCATATCTACACCTATTCGTTCGTTACGTTGACGGTCTTGTACACGACTTTCAACACTTCCCCAGTTGATTCCTGAGTAATTTCCTGAAGCAGAAACGGTAGCAAAATCAGCTAGTTGTAATTGCATTTGACCAATAGCAGCTGAACCTCCTTCACTCACGAAATCTGTCAAGCGCATTTCATTGATCCAAACAATTGCACATTCCGCATCGCCATTATCTGGTTGCCAAATATTATCTGGGTCATTTTTTAATGGATTGCGAACACCGACCATAATCGTGCGCATTCCTTGCAAGTTGGGACTTCCTTTAACTTTTAATTTACGTTGATTGTTTTGAGGATCTGTTTTGGCGTATTCAACAACGTAAGAAACCCCAGTAATTCCTTGTTCAATTTTCTTATTTCGTTCCTTTTTTAAGTCGAGTAAATCATCAAAAACAATCTCAATATTATTTCCTTCTGGCCAAATTCCTTCAGGTAAGGTTGTTCCCCAATCAGTGACATCTAAAGGTAATTCGTATTCGTAATAATTCTCAACATAATCTGTTCCTAAACGAACGAATAATGAAAGTTCTTTGTCTTTTAATTGATTTTGAAAAACAGATTCAGCATGCACAAACATTTTCATTTTCTTGTATGTACGAACATCGAATTGAACATTTCTGTATGCTGCTCTTGCGTCTCCATCTTGTAAATTACAAACTTCTAAAGACAGTGATTGTTCGTTCATTTGACGCTGATAAACCTGAGAAGGATCTACTTCTCGATCTATACCAGGGGGTACAGCATAATTTACAGGTAAACGTTGTGCATTTTCTTCGATGTTTACTGCTGCAATATTGAAGGAAGTTAAGTTTGGATCGGTTTGAACACTCAATCCCGGTTGTGTTAAATCATCATAATATCGACGCCATTCTCCACGAATTAATTCTAATCGAGCAAAACGTAGTACAACTTCTTCATCGAAATTTTTCATGAACATACGCATGAAACGAATCGATCTAAAGTCCTGAATTCCGTTTACACGTTTCTCAAAATCTTTAATTGGAATTTTAAATTGATACCACGTTTCTGTTTTCGTTCCGTTTTGATAAACTTGGGTATTCGTAATGTAATTCTGACCAACAGTTTGTAAATCGTTTGGACGCATACTCACTTTATATTGAAAATAACTTTCGCTTTCAGATAAGTTATTGTCGCCATTAATGTCTTCTATGTCTGGAGCATTTGTTGCTTGTGTTGGATAACCGTCAGCGTTGATTGAGTTTGACATCGTAGTTGTTGGTGAATTACCTTCCATTCCGTTAAAACGTTTGTAGCGTTGCAGAATGTCTAATGTAGCAGCATCGTAACGGTCATCTAAGTAGTAAGTATAATCATCATTTGATGGATCGGCAATCATTTTATCTTTCGTTGCCTGATTTAAAACTGAGTTTCCTTGTACCCAATTCACAAAGTTTTGATAAGCTATTCGTTCCTCTTCACTTTTCCAACCATCTATACCAACATCTTGATTTAACCGAGCCGCCTCATCATTATCAAAAGCATTTACAACAATTTGCTGTGTTGAAATTCTTGACCAAAAAGTTGTGTCAACGTTATCATTTAAAGTAGATTGTGGGTCTGGTGGTAAACCATTTTCAAAACTTTTACGTGAATCTGGAAGTATATCTTCAGAAATATTTCCTAAGTTGAAATATAAATCTCCACCCGTGTGCGGCGAGTTTGGATTCACGCCTTCAGCATCTGTATTGAAAGGATCAAGCACCCAAAATTGTATAAACTCGATGTTTGCTAATTCAAAGTCATTTGTTGACAAGGCACGCATTATTCCTCCCCAACGATTTTCTGGATTAATAAAAAGTCCAGAAGTATCAATTGTATTGGTTGTATCGTAATTATAATAACCTCTTTCCTTTGGATAGTAAGCTAAATCTAAAACCGCAACGTTCGGAATAGAACCATATTGTTGTTGAAGATTCGGGAAAATATCTATTTGATTTACCAAACGCATTCTACTGTCATACAACATTTGAGGGTTTTGTTTGATGTGTTGAGGTGTCAATTGATTACTTTGATAAAACAAAGGGTCAATTGTGTACCAAGCCAGTTTAGAACGTTTGAAACCTGCGCTTAAATCTTTTTTTGTTGCTTCAGGAAACAAACTAGGTTGTCCTTGTGGAATGGAAGCCAATCGCCAAGCGGTAACACTTTTTAAATCTATCGCACTTTGACTTGCTTCAAAATCGTCGATGTAGGATGTTCCTTCTTTGTTGATTGCTCTCGGTTGACCGGGAATTAAATGGGCAACTTCTCCATTAAACGACAATGTTGACATTTGATTGGTAGAAATAACGGGTAGCATGTCCACTAATTTCGTCAAGAATGGAACATCAGTTCGAATGGCAAAATCAGCTCCGATAACATTGTTTTTGAAGGGTTCACTTCCAAAATCGACTTTTTGAGTAACAGGACGCTCCATCATTCGCACCCAAGTTGCCCCAAGTTTAATGTTTTCATTGAAACGGTAAGCATAGTGACCACCAATCATTGAACGAGCTTGGAATCCAAAAACAGAATTACTTTCAATCGAAATTTTAATTGGCGTATTTGACTCTAAAATCCCCGTGTTTAAGATTCGAACTGAACTCGAAGCATAATCAATTGAATAGTCTTGCCCTTCGATTAATTTTATTCCTCCAGCAGTTACACTAACAGCACCTTGAGGAACGTTCATTACATTCAACGGAATATTTGAGCTTATGGAAGATTGATATTCTCCTTTAAATACAAATCTATTTTTACTTGGAATTTGCTGTGCTGCCGTTTTTGTTGAATCATATAATTCTGTGAAAGCAACTTTATTAATGATTACTGGAGAAATTCCAGCATCTTGAAGCTTATCTGCCAATGTTTTTCCGAAAGGTTCAACTGTTGAGAAATAAATACGACCGTTTTTCTTGTTGATTGTTCCCCCGTTATCGATTTTGTTAGCAATTTGGTTGAAAGGAGCAAAGTCAAAAACACCATCCGCAAACGGTTGATTGTTTTGATTTATTTTGTCCATATCTAACAAAGTAACAATCTGTTTTCCGTCAACACCAGCTAAAGGAACGAAAGGCGCAGGAACAGAAGTTTCTGGATTATTGTAAAGAATATCGATTTTAAAACCAGTTTGATCCACTTGAAATGCACCAATTGAATAAACGTTTTTCATCATCAAATCCCACACTTTATTTTTAGGACTTGTGATTGTTGGTTTCAATAATTTTAGGATTAATGCTTCTTGACCACTAGCTCCATCGGTTGAAAATTCACCAACTTGATAAGTTTCACCACGGTACGTATATTCGTAAGCAACCGATAAAACTTCGTCATTGTTGAGTGAAGTATTTAAAGATATATATCCTAGTAATGAATTGTAAGAAAACTCACTTTCTGCCAACTTACGTGCATTTTCAACTTTTTCATATTCTACAGCTTGATTGAATGGTCCAGGTGCATTTATTTGAGAAGCTAAAACGGTAACTGAGTTAGAAAAACCACGAATTAAAGGTTGATTTGCTGCCCATTCGTATAAGCCATTTGCTTCGTTATCAGGAATTTCATTCGGCGAAGCATTGCCTGGATTTCCTTCCCAGTTTGCTGGTTTCGCTTCTCCTAAATCGGCAAATGCCAAAATGTTTCTTGTGTTTTCAGTAACAGAAGTTCTATTGGTTACCCAAACTTCCATTCTAGTTATAAAAATCGTTGAGCTCACCACTGGCAAAGTTGACATTGCTGTGTCGTAATGCTGTTGGTGATACATATTCAAGAAATAGTGACGGTTCGCTTCGTAATTGTCAGCACTTAATTCAAATTTTTGAACTTGTGCTTTTCCTGTAATGTTGATTTCTGTTCTTTTACCTTTGGACGAAGCCGCGATTAAATCAACTGTTGCACGTCCAAATTTTAAAGTTGTTTTTGCTCCGAAAAGTGTCTGAGAACCTTGTATTAAAGTAGTTGGAAGATCTAAGGAAACATTTCCAAGTGCAATTTTTTGTAAAATTTGATCTTCATTTCCAGTGTGTTCCAGCTTTGAAATATTTTCAAAATCGAAGGTCGCACCAGTGTTGTATTTCATGTTCAACTTCAATTTAGTTCCGATTTGTCCCGTAACATCTAAATTGATATTTTGGTTAAAATCAAAACGTGTTACTCTCCGTTGACGCATTGGCAACATTGGGTTATCATAACGCGAAGAAGTTGCCCCTAAAGAAAGCTCTAGGTTTCCTCCAGGAATAATTTTAATTTCGTCGGAACCAAAGAAGTTTTCAAAAACCTTACTTCCAATCTTAATGGGCAATTCAAAGGTTCTATTTTCAGCTGTTTCTTCTTCGATTATCTCTTGCCAATCCAAGGTTTGAGATTTTTTTTCTTCGTATTTTAAATATTCTTCCAAGGTCATCATGGACGGTGGACGGTATAAAATGCCATTTCCCAATGTTTCGGTAAATATGTAATTACCAGTAGTTGGGTCGTAAGTGATATTTTGTTGCAAGGAAGTTGGATCTCCTAAATCAAAACTTTGCGGTAAGTTTTGGTAGGGATTCATTGGGTTGATAATTGGAAAAGGAAGATCTGGGTCTGTTTGTCCATAAGCTTCCATTGAGCATATTAACATCAGAAAAAAGACTGATGCTAAAGCACTTAAATATCTCAAATTGTCAATTCTTTTAGTTTTCATTCAACTTTACAACAGCTTTAATGCGCCTTTTATGAGTTGTTCAACAGTTTCGCTACCTGAATCAATTCTATCCAATACTTTTTCAGCAGATTTCTTGTCAAATCCTAAGGAAACTAAAGCAGTTAACGCATCAAATCTATTTGTATTGTTTTTAGAATTGTTAATTTCAGTATCTCCAATGAATTTTAACACTTTCCCTTTCAGGTCGATAATTACTCTTTGAGCCGTTTTAGCCCCAATTCCTTTTACTTTTTGAATTGATATTACATCTTCCGTTTGGATTGCGTTTGCAATTTCTTCGGGAGAAAGGGACGAAAGCATTATCAAAGCAGTATTCGGACCAATTCCTGACACACTGATTAAAAAATTGAACATTTCACGTTCGTCTTTTGTGTTGAAGCCATACAACAAATGCGCATCTTCACGGACTATTAATTTCGTATAAATCTTTATCGATTCACTATCCGCAAGTTGTGAAAAAGTGTGTAATGAAATTTTCACCTCGTAACCAACTCCTCCACATTCAACGAGAAGTTCTGTTGGATATTTTTCTAGTAATCTGCCATTTAAGGAACCAATCATATTCTTTATTTATTTTGAGCGTCAATAACTGCAATTTTTACCATGTTGGTGATTTCGCGCACCGTAGAACCTAATTGTAGAACATGTATTGATTTTTTTAAACCAACTAGAATAGGACCAATTGCATCGCTATCCGTCATTTGTTGTAACAGTTTATAGGAAATATTCCCAGAAGATAAATTCGGGAAAATCAAGGTGTTTACTTGCTTATTAGCTAAATGAGAAAACGAAAATTTCTCGTTCATTAATTCTGAATCGAGTGCAAAATTTGCTTGTACTTCTCCATCAACCACAAGCGTTGGATATTTTTCGTGTAAAATCTTCACGGCTTGACCCATTTTTTCTGAATCGGGACCTGGAGATGATCCAAAGTTAGAGTAACTCAACAAAGCAATTTTCGGAATGATTTGCAATTTTCGGACAATCTTAGCAACGTTATTCGTGATTTCGGCAATTTGTTCTGATGTTGGATTAAGATTAATCGTTGTGTCAGCTAAGAACATTGGTCCTCTTTTGGTATTCAAAATGTATAGTCCAGAAACGGTATTTACATCTTTCTCTAAACCAATAATTTGAATGATAGGTCGAACACACGAACGATAGCTTCTTGTTAAGCCTGTAATCATAGCGTCAGCATGACCTAAATCTACCATCATCGCACCAAAATAATTTCGCTCACGCATTAATTGAATGGCCTCAAATTCTGTAATTCCTTTGCGTTTACGTTTTTCAAAAAAGGCTTTTCCGTAGGCAATTCTGCGTTTTTCTTCCTCTTCTAATTTGGGATCGATAATCGCTACTTCTTCTGGTAATTCGATAGCGTATTCTTCAATAAGTTTTAGGATTTTCGTTTTCTTTCCTAATAAAATGGGAATCGCAACACCTTCATCGTAAGCTAATTGTGCTGCTTTTAAAATTTTCACATTATCCGCTTCAGCAAAAACTACCGTTTTCGGATTGCGTTGTGCTTTTGAGGTAATATTTCTGACCAATTTATTATTTAATCCTAATCTACTTTTTAGTTGGTTTTCATATTCTTCCCAATCTAAAATTGGATTTTTCGCCACTCCGGAATCCATCGCTGCTTTTGCAACTGCTGGCGCAACGTAATAAATCAATCGTGGATCCAACGGTTTTGGAATGATTTGTTCGCGTCCAAATGAAATATTTTTTTCGCCATAGGCTTCAATAACTTCCTCTGGAATTGTTTCTTTCGCCAACGAAGCAATTGCTTTCACGGCTGCGAGTTTCATTTCTTCATTAATGGCAGTGGCACGAACATCCAATGCTCCTCTGAAAATGTATGGGAATCCCAAAACATTATTCACTTGGTTAGGATGGTCTGAACGCCCTGTTGCCATAATGATATCCTTGCGAACTGAAGTGGCATCTTTGTATGAAATCTCCGGTTCAGGATTAGCTAAAGCAAAAACAATAGGATCATTCGCCATTGCTGCAATCATATCTTTAGAAACGAGTCCTGCTCTTGAAAGACCCAGAAAAACGTCTGCATCTTTAAAAGCTTCTTCAAAAGAAAGTTCACAATTATGATTGGCAAAAAGCTGCTTCATTGGGTCTAAATTCTTTCTGCTTTGACATATCAATCCTTTTGAATCATACATGAAAATATTATCCAATTTTGCCCCAATTGCGTTGTATAATTTAGCACAAGCTAAAGCAGATGGTCCAGCACCTGAAACAACGATTTTCACCTCTTCGATTTTTTTACCAGCTAATCCCAATGCATTTAAAAGCGCTGCTGAAGAAATAATTGCTGTTCCATGCTGATCGTCGTGCATAATTGGAATATCTAACTCTTCTTTCAAGCGACGTTCAATCTCAAAAGCTTCAGGTGCTTTGATATCTTCTAAATTGATACCTCCAAATGTTGGTGCCATTGCTTTTACCGTCTGAATAAACAATTCGGGGTTTTTCGCATCTAACTCAATATCAAAGACATCGATGTCAGCAAAGATTTTAAACAACAACGCTTTTCCTTCCATCACTGGTTTTGATGCTTCAGGTCCGATATCGCCCAAACCTAAAACAGCAGTTCCGTTTGAAATTACAGCTACAAGATTTGCCTTAGCGGTATATTTGTAAACGTCGTCTTTATTTTCAGCTATTTTCAAACAAGGTTCTGCAACGCCAGGTGAATAAGCCAAAGACAAATCGCGTTGAGAGGCATACGGTTTTGTAGGAACCACTTCAATCTTCCCAGGTTTTCCTGAGGAGTGATAATCCAGTGCGTCTTGTTTTCTGATTTTGGCCATTTTTTAATTTTAAGGGGTGCAAAAATAAGAAAAAAACAAGAAGATTCATAGTATAAAATTCAATCCTAGCGTTACAATAGCGACAAAAAAACAAGTGGGTTTACATCAATTTTTGTCTGTAAAAAGAGGGCGATTAAGTTGTTTTTTCAATCATAAAAATAAAATTGCCCTTACTTTGTGACAAAACACTGAAAATCAAGATGCTTTTTTTACTTTTCTTCCTCAATACATCACCATCGCCAAGCCACAGCCAAAAACGATACTTACTAATTTTAGTAAGTTAAATTTATGGTTTTCAGTGGTTTCAAAAATGATAGTTGTTGAAATATGTAAAAACATACCAACCACAATAGCTAAAATTACATGCACATCAATTCCTAATTGCTCAGGAGAAACGGCAAATCCTAGCAATACTCCAAGGGGCGTCATAATTCCAAATGCGATTAAAACCAACCACGATTGAAAAGTTGAAAGTTTGGTGCTCATTAACAAAGTCATAAGTGCGATTGAAACTGGAACTTGAAGAAAAATAATTCCCCAGAAAAGTGAACCGTGCGCGTGACTGTGCTCGGAAACAATGCCCATGTATTGATTTCCCAACGGAATTCCTTCGATGACAGAATGAACAGAAAGTGAAATAAACAAGGCCCAAGGTAAAGGTTGACCTTGATGTACGTGAACGTGGCCGTGTTCAATTCCACCTGAAAAATACTCTAAAATCAATTGAATTAAAAAGCCCATTAAAATGTAAATTCCAATAGTTCCAGCGCCATCGTGGTATAAATCTGGAAGTAGATGCTGAAAAATAATCGCTAATAAAAAACCACCACTAAACGCTAAAGCTAATTTAATGAATTGACTTTTGTTAGTGGCGTGCAAGTAATTCACAACCAATCCACCTATGATTACAGAGAGAAATAATCCAATAAAAACAATACTTAAACTCATGTTTTTCGCTCTGCTATAATGATTAATCGATCGGATGCTGTTGGTGAATAAGCTTGTAAATCAAAAGTTCCGAAAGTTGCTAATATGTTAAAATTAGTTTGCAATAAACGTGTAAAATCGGCTAGTTTCAAAGCTTGAACACGTTCAGTGAAATGAAAATCTTGTCCATTATCTTGAAAACGAATGTCTTTGTAGATGTGTTTTCCGTCATAACGTCGCTCTAGATTAAATGCCAAGTCTCCAACTTCTTTCACTTCTTCCGCCACTAATTGTTGAATCACTTTCTCCGCATTCATAAAATCAATGATTAATTTTCCTTTTGGAGCAAGCATTTTTGCGATTGAGGCACACACCTTTTCATTTTCACTTTCATGGTCGAAATAACCAAAACTTGTAAAAAGATTAAAAATCGCATCAAACGTTTTGTTTTCAATCACTTCGCGCATATCGTGAGTTGCAAATGAAAGCGATTCATTTTGAAATTTGGAAGCTTCTTGAATGCTATTCGCCGCCAAGTCAACACCTAAAACTTCGTAACCAAAGGAATTTAACGTTACCGAATGACGACCTTTTCCGCAAGCTAAATCCAATAAGTTGTAAGATTTTGGTAAATTCAGAAATTGCAATAAGTTCGAAATAAACAAAGCAGCTTCTTCTTCATTGCGGTTTTGATACAACTGGTGATAATAACGCGTGTCAAACCATTCCGCAAACCACTCTTTTTGATTCATTGTGCGAAATTAGCATTTTAAATTCTTAAAAAGTTGTAATACCTTAATGAACTATTATTCATTTAGTGATTATATCGTGTCATTTTATATGAATTTATCTTTCAAACTATAATTTGATTTATCTTCGCTTCAATGAAGAGATTCGGAATCACAGGTGGTATTGGCTCAGGGAAATCATTTATTGCGACAATCATCGAGCGAATGGGTTATCCTGTTTACTATTCAGATGTTCGCTCAAAAGAGTTGACGAACGCTCATCCTTTAATTCGACAAGGATTGATTGACCTCGTAGGTGAAAATGTTTACTTCGGTAGTGAGTTAGATAAAAAAATTCTTGCAACTGCAATTTTCTCAAACGACGAACTCCGATTGAAAGTCAATCAGTTAATTCATCCAATTGTGAGACAAGATTTTGAAGATTGGGCAAATTCTCAAAAAAGTGATTTAATTTTTAATGAAGCTGCCATACTTTTTGAAACGGGTGCTTATCGCAATTTCGATGCTACTATTTTAATTTATGCACCTGAAGAATTACGATTGAAACGTGTTTTAAATCGAGATATCATCACCAAGGAAGAAGTTTTAACGCGGATGAATAATCAAATGAATGATAATGAAAAACGCAAAATGACGTCCTTACAAATTTTAAATGATGGTGAAAGTCCGCTTTTGAAACAGATTGAAGGGGTAATAGAGAGCTTGAAGTTTTGAGTTGCGCAGGATTTCCAAATCCTGCGCAACTCAAAACATTTTTCCAAATCCTGCCAACTTACTCAATTTTTCCAAATCCTGCGCAACTTACACCGAATAACTTCCAAATCCTGCGCAACTCACTCCACCACCAAAATATAATTATTCTTTTTGCCTTTTCCGAGCAAAAGGTATTTGTCGTTGATTAAGTGCTCAGCTGTGATTACAAAGCTTTCAGTAACTTTTTCTTTGTTTACTGCGATTGCATTTGCTTTCAATTCGCGTCTTGCTTCGCCGTTAGAAGGCAAAAAGTTTGTTTTTGCGGCCATTGCTTCCACGATGCTGATACCGTTTCCGAATTCTTCACGGGAAATAGTCGCTTGGGGAACGCCTTCAAAAACACTGAAAAAGTCTTTTTCACTCAAGGATTTTAAATCGTCAGAAGTGGATTTTCCAAACAAAATATTACTTGCTGCAATCGCTGCTTGCAAGGCTTCTGCTCCGTGAACACGTGTCGTAATGTCTTCTGCAATCGCTTTTTGTAAAATACGCAAATGCGGTGCTTCGTTGTGTTCTGCTTCCAGTTCTTCAATTTCTTCTTTCGAACGCAAAGTAAAAATACGGATGTAATTTACAGAGTCTGCATCGCTGGAATTCAACCAAAATTGGTAAAATTGGTACGGACTTGTTTTTTCAGGATCCAACCAAACGCTTCCGCCTTCCGTTTTTCCGAATTTCGTTCCGTCTGCTTTTTTAATCAAAGGTGTAGTTACGGCATATACGTCTCCGCCCGATTTTCTGCGAATCAATTCTGTTCCTGTAACGATATTTCCCCACTGGTCTGAACCGCCCATTTGAACGATACAATTGTGGTGAAGGTTCAAATGGTAAAAGTCGTAGCCTTGCACCAATTGGTATGAAAATTCAGTAAAAGACATTCCTGTTTCCAAGCGCTTTTTTACCGAATCCTTTGATAACATGTAATTTACAGTAATGTGTTTTCCAACGTCACGAATGAAATCCAAAAAGCTCATGTTTTGAAACCAATCGTAATTGTTTACCATTTCAGCAGCGTTTTCACCCGAAAAATCCAAGAATTTCTCCAATTGCGACTTCACACAAGCCACATTGTGATTTAAAGTTTCTGCATCCAATAAATTGCGCTCTTGCGATTTCCCTGAAGGATCGCCTACCATTCCTGTTGCACCACCCACTAAAGCAAACGGTTTGTGTCCCGCGCGTTGAAAATGAACCAACGTCATGATTTGAACCAAATGTCCAACGTGTAAGGAATCAGCTGTTGGATCGAAGCCAATGTAACCACTCGAACTTTTTTTCATTAGTGCTTCTTCCGTTTCAGGCATGATGTCGTGAATCATCCCTCTCCATGTTAATTCTTCGATAAAGTTCGTTGGCATTTTATTTTGTTAATTCTTTGAATACTTCTTCTAATGTTTTTTGCTCGATTTTTAAAGTCAAAATCAACCAATTTTCTTTTTGTGCAAATTGCGCGACTTCTTTACGTAAATCAACTTCTTCCACCGTTTCTAACAACCAGCCATTTTGAACCGATTGCACTTTTCTAACAGCAGGAATTTTAGTCAATTGTGCTTTTGAAACTTGTTTGTCAAATTCAACATAAACCGTTTGATGATCGTTCTCTTTTTGTAAAGACGCTGCTTTATCATCGGCAACAATTTGTCCTTTCGAAATGATGACAATTCGGTCACAAATCGCCTCTACTTCTTGCATGATATGTGTTGAAAGCATCACCGTTTTTTCTTTCCCGATGTTTTTAATCAACTCGCGAATTTCAACCAATTGATTCGGGTCCAAACCTGTTGTGGGTTCGTCTAAAATCAATACTTCTGGATCGTGAATAATCGCTTGCGCCAATCCCACACGTTGACGGTAACCTTTTGAAAGTGCGCCAATTTTCTTGTTTTGTTCCACTTCCAAACCAACCGCATCAATCATTTCTGCAACGCGCGATTTCAGATTTTTAATTCTGTAAATTCCACCTACAAATTCAAGGTATTCTTTCACATACATGTCTGTGTAAAGCGGATTGTTTTCAGGCAAATACCCAATGATTTGGCGCGTTTTCAGATTTTCCACATCGACTTTCATACCAGAAACGTACACTTCACCGGAAGATGCTGGAATGTAACCCGTTATGATTTTCATCGTTGTTGATTTTCCCGCACCGTTTGGACCAAGGAAACCAACGATTTCGCCTTTCTTTACAGAGAAACTCACATCGCGAACCGCAGCTTGTTCTCCGTAGTATTTGAATAATTTTTTTACCTCTATTGACATCGTGGGCGAAGTTAGTGAAAAGTTGCTGAAAAATTGCGAAGGGCGGTTTTGAATGGCAATTCCATTTATTTCGAATAGGACAATAGAATCAGACAATTAAGAATCTTCCACAGACGCACGTTTTGAAATTTTAAAGTTTTAAAATATGAACACAATTAAATTAAAAGTGTTTTATGTTCTATGAGGAATGAAACTATACTGAAAGAACTACGACCGATAATTGAGACAGAAAACAAAACAACAACTGAGATTGAGAGATTTCAAAATGAAGTTTTACGTCCAATTTTAAAATTTCAGCATGCGATATTTGAAATAGAAGTTAGTAACAATCCTCTGCTTGATAAACTTTTAAAACAAGAACTCACAGCTGAAAGAAGACGGTTTTTAATCAAAGGTATTGTTTCAAAAATAGAGGTAAAAAATCAACTTTTGGGTCAAATAACGGGTCTTTTAACAAATTCAGAATATCAATTTTACTATTCAAAGAAAAAAGAAATGGATAAGCGAATTTTTGCAATGTTATTGGATAGATTTTTATCAATTGAAATTTGAACTGTTAGGGGAATTTCAGCTTGACTTGTTTAAAAGTTAGGATTTTCAAGGAGAATTTTTTTTTTCAATCAAAAAAAGCTCATTCAAAACATTCTGATTGACTTTATATTTTAAGATTTGCCTGCAACCATTATTAGTAGATGAGAGTTAAAAACTTTCACTTCGAGTAAAGATTTACAAAGATTTGCCTCGAACCAAAATCCTAATCAAACATTAAGCATCAAAAATCAACAATCCTACAACGGTATACTAATTCTAAAAGTCGTCCCTTTATCAATTTCGGATTTCATCACAAAAACTTTGCCCTTGTGGTATTCTTCAACGATGCGTTTCACAAGTGTTAAGCCCAAGCCCCAGCCACGTTTTTTGGTTGAAAATCCGGGTTGAAAAATCGTTTTGAATTGTTTAGGAGTCAGCCCTTTTCCAGTATCGCTAATGTCGATGTGAACCCATTCAGGCACTTTTTGCATTTCAATGGTCAAATTTCCTTTTCCACCCATTGCATCGACTGCATTTTTACAAATGTTTTCCACCACCCATTCAATTAAAGATGAATTATGAGGAACAATTATCGGTTCTTCGTCCACGACATTAAATACGATTTTTACCTTATCAGAAAGGCGAGCGCGCAAATACTCAAGATTGTTGCCGATTGTCACCACTAAATCTTCATTAACCAATTTTGCGCCTGAACCAATTTTAGAGAATCGGTCGGTAATTTTTTCTAATCGGTCTAGATCTTTTTGCATTTCGTTTACAATCATTGGATCAGTGTTCGAAGATTCCAAATAGGCCAACCAAGCCATCAATGAAGATAGGGGAGTGCCCAATTGATGCGCTGTTTCTTTTGCCATCCCTGCCCAAACTTGGTTTTGCTCTGCTTTTCTGAAAGTGGAAAACATTAGATATCCAACGATAACCACTAAACCCATCACCCCAAATTGAATGTATGGATACCAAATTAATTGCTTAATCTCAGGACTATCGCTGAAATACAAGATTTTTTCTCCTATACCGAAATTGATTAGAATAGGTTCATTTTGTTCTTTAAAGCTTGTAATTGTTTTGGAAAGATTTTCCTTTGAAATTTGATTTTTAGGCAGATTTGTTGCCTCCACTTTTTTGTTGTTTTGATCCATCAATAGAACGGGAATCAAGGTTTTGTTGGTTATTAATTCCTTGTTAAATGATTTAATTAATGAATCACTTTCGTGTTCTAATCGCAATAATTCACTCGAAACACCAAAGACAAAATCCATTTTCATATCACCAAAAACCGTAATCGTGAAAAATCGTCCTTCTTTTTTCCAATCGTTTGCTAATGTAACGATTTCATTATCGCTTGGAATTGAGTCATTTGTTGTGCTTTTTGGCAGATTCCGATGTTGAGAAAGCGTTCCGTCGTCGTTCAAGAGAATAACAGGAATATCTTTGTTGGATTCAATGATTTTTAGTGCAAAGTCAATGTCTTGATTCAGGGATAAATCAGATGGATTTAGAATGGTTAATTGCGCATCAACCACTGTTTGGATTTTTTCGCGCTCTTTTTCTCGAAGTGCAGTGAAAATCTGTGTTGTTAGCTTCACTAATTCCACTTTTTTCTTGATAGCGTCTGCCCATTGTTTGGCTTTGTCGCGTTCGCGTTCAGCAATTTTTGAAACCATCGAATTAGACACAAACAGCGATGTACCAATGATTAGCAATGAAATTAAAATCAGTGCGATTTTCCAGCGTTGTTTGGAAGAATAGATGTCCATAGCTTTGCGAAGTTAATGAGATTTTGTAGAAACGAATTTTTGTTGGAAAAATTGAATTTCTATCCCAATCCTCCTACTACAATTTTATCCCCATCAATCAAAACGGGACGTTTAAGAAAGGTGTATTCTTCTAAAATAAGTTTACGAAAGTCTTCTTCGCTGAGGTTTTTGTCTTTTAAGGCAAGACTTTTGTATTTGATGGCTCTTTTGGAGAAAATGGCTTCATACGAACCCACTTTTTCTTTTAATAAATCCAAAGTAGGCGCATCAATCGAGTTGGTTTTAATATCCACCAACTCGAAATCAGCACTTGGGTTGAATGCTTTTATCAATTTTCTGCAATTGTCGCAGGCACTTAAATGATAAATGCGTTTCATTTTAACAAAATTCGTCGTAAGCTGCAGCAAGATTCGCCGCAATCATTTGCGCTGTTCCACCTTCGATGTGGTGACGCTCTAAAAAGTGAACTAATTTACCGTCTTTAAAAAGTGCAATTGACGGCGAAGATGGAGGATAAGGCAAGAAATATTTGCGCGCTTGTGACACTGCTTCTGAATCTACACCTGCAAAAACAGTTGCAAGAGCGGTTGGCGCTTTTTCGTGTTGAATAGATAGTTTCACACCTGGACGCATATTTCCCGCTGCACAACCACAAACGGAGTTCACAACCATTAATAAAGTTCCTGAGGTATTTGAAATCATGTTATCAACTTCTGAAGCGTCTGTAAGTTGCGTGAATCCTACATTCGTAAGATCATCTTTCATGGGTTGTACTAATTCTGCTGGATACATATTTTTTGTTTTTAGAGTGCAAAATTACGCATTATTAAAACTTGATAGTTCTTAAATAATGTTTAAAAATTAAACGTTACTTTTCCTGCTCTTTAGCATTTTTTCAACCTTCTCACAAACTTCATTACTGTTGAATTTAGAAATTGAATTTCGAAAAGTAGTTAGTTCAAATGGTGTTTTTTTCTCAAGTGCTAGTTTCATTTTCTCAGCTAAATCAATTTCATTTTTAGTTTCAAACAAAAGGCCAGCATTTCCAAAATCTAATAACTCACTAGTCCCACCAGCATTACTTCCAATAACAGGAGTTCCTTGTGCCATAGATTCAATTGTAACCATTCCAAATGTTTCCGAATCTGATGTCATCAACGTCCAATCAAAAGCATTGAAAACGTCCATTGGGTTTTTCTGAAAAGGTAAGAAAAGTATTTTTTCCTCCAGTTTGTTGGCTTCGATAAATGCTTTTATTTCTTTTAAATAGGAACTTGGAGCATCAGGTGTTTCTTCGCCAACTATAACAAGTTTGAATTTATAATCACTTAATAATTGTGTTGCCTTCAAAGCGTAAAGCTGTCCTTTTTTAGGATCAATTCTCCCAACGATTCCAAATAGAAAATCGGTTGGAGGAAGATTCAATAGCTTACGTGAAGTGATTTTGTCGTTTTGGCTAACTGTTGTCAAGTCTAAACCTGAAGCAATCACATTTACTTTTTCAGGATTAACTTTTGAATTTTCAAGCACTTGATTTTTGAGGTATTCCAAAGGGCAATTCCAGCTCGAAAAATACATATAACGTAAGGTTCTAAAAAATTGCTTTTTTGGAGCGCCAAATTTCATTTCCATGAAATAGTGCACTTTTATTTTTCGATGTGAAAGAAAAGAAATAGTCGCCGCAATACTTTGGTCAAATGTTGCACGGAAAATTAAGTGTTCAATATTGTCCTTTTTTAAAAGTCGTAGTAAATTGAATGCTTTGATTAAATCGTAGTGGTTTTTGTGTTTTTGAATGATTCCACAAGGTAGGTTATTTTCAACAGTAGCTTTGTGAATGGGTGAATTCTCCAAACAATATAATTTTACAAAATGACCTCGTTCCTGCATCCAAATAGCATTTTTAAGCTGGTTCATTTCTAAACCACCCCAGCCGTTTGTTCCGCAGAGATAAGCTATTCGTAATTGTTTTGTCATTTAATACTTCAATTATTCAATTCTAGTAATTTTGTAACATGTTTAAAAAACCAATTGTCATTTTTTTTCTTGGTGTGATTCTTATCGCAACGCCTTTATTTTTATTTCCAATTAATCTTTTTAAAGGTGAAATTGTTCTAGAAACTGACGTTCAAAGAATTGTTCAAGAGGCACCTTTAAGTTTGTCTTATTTTATTGGATTAGGTTACAAACAAGAAGAAATGAAAAATGTGACTGATTTTTATTTAAAGCGAGAAGGTTACCTTTTTGTTTTTCTAATAATTATCGGTTTACCAACACTAATCGCATATCGATTTAAATTGAAAAACGATTTAGAGAAGTTTAAAAATGATTAAAGTGATTTTGTTCTTCCTCCATCAACAGGAACATTTATACCATTGATATAAGAAGCTTCAGGACTTGCCAAAAATGCAATTGCTGCTGCCACTTCTTCTGGTTCAGCAATGCGTTTCATGGGAGATTCTCCAGCCATTTCTTCGAATATATCTGAAACTGATTCTCCGGTTTTTGCCGATTTTGCTTCTGCAATTCCTTGTAAACGAATCGTGTTTGTTGCGCCAGGAAGTACATTGTTTACAGTTATTCCATATTGTCCCAATTCTCCAGCTAAGGTTTTGCTCCAACTTG